>NZ_DATMTE010000532.1:0-7500 GCF_035564935.1 Chitinophaga sp.
CCGTAAGTGTTTTGAGCAAACCGCTCAGATAATTAGGGGAGATATTTAGCTGGCTGGATATATCCTTTACCGTGGGGGGGCCGTTCTTTTCCAGTACCTCCCTGGAAAAGGCTTTTTCCAGCAATGCTTCCAGCTGGCTGAGGATGCCATGGTGGGTGATTTTCCGGGTAATGAATTGTCGCTGGTAAAAGCGTTCTGAATAGCCCAGCAGCGATTCGATGAGGGAAATAATAATTCCCTGGCTGAACCTGTCAATATTGGTACTATATTCCCGTTCAATATTTTTGAACAACCCCTGGATGGTCTGCTCCTCATTATCAGACAGGAAGAGGGCCTCATTTACCGTATAGTCAAAAAATTCGTATTGCTTTATTTTCAATGCAAGGGGATGCTTCCAGAGAAAATCCGGATGGAGCAGCAGCAGCCATCCGGATGGATCTATTGCTTCTGCCAGGCCGGCATCAAAACTGAATACCCGGCCGGGTGCTATAAAATTCATCACCCCTTTATCAAAATCATATTCCTGCTGTCCATATTTCATTTTTACGCAAGACCGGGTGAATCTGCTCATACCAATAAAGTAAAAATCAGTGGTCAGCGGCATATCTACCTGCTGAGGCAGCTCCTTTAGCCCGGCAATATCAATTACACTGATAAGCGGATGTTTGGTGCCAGGCAAGCCTCTCAATTGTAACAGCTCATTGACGCCTTTTATTTTCAGGGGCAGGTTTCCGGCCATGATATTTTAGTTTTGATGATACCAGGTAGCATACTCCCTGGCAAAATCCCGCAGTTTTCGTTTCCCTAATACGGGCCTGTTAAGGTAGTAATCCTTTTGTGCTTTTCCATTGTGCATATTTTCCTGCATTTCTACCAGTAACCCCGCCACCTCAGGTGATACGCCACTGGCTTCGAGCGTCTGTTTCACCTGTTCTCCGGGAAATACTATCCATTGGAGCCCCGGTATTCCTATTGCTTCTCCTATAATCTGTGCTGCCTGGGTACAGGTAAGCTCTTCGCTGGCCACGTATTTCACTTTTAAACGGGTAACCGCCGGGGTGTTGATTTCTCCGGCTATAGCCACGGCAATGTCTTCAGGAGCCGCAAAAGCCACCATATCTTCACCGCCATAATTGGATATGATCATGCCCTGGCGACGGATCATTTCCTTAAGGTGATAGAAGTTACTGTAAAATGGCCCTGGTCGCACAAAGGTAACAGCCACTCCGGTCAATGCCTCAAACTTTTCCTCGGGCCTGACAGATTCCAGCAGGTGGGCTACCCACCCGGTGAGTACAACCACACGTTTTATTCCTGCTTCACTGATGGCCCGGGTGTAATTGTCCATATTTTCGTCCCATGCGCTTACGCTGCGTGATGTGAAATCCAATGGATTCATACAATAAACAACATCAGCTCCGGTAAAAGTGTTAATAAGGAAAGGCAGGTCCCGGATGCTGCCAATAGCAGGTTGGGCGCCCATAGCCTTTATCCGGGCCTGCTTATCCGGATTTGTGCTGATAAGGATCACCTGGTGGCCTTGTTTCACCAGTATCTCTGTTAGTGGTTTACTGATATTCCCTAAGGAACCGGTAAGTACGATTTTCATTCTTAATGGTTTAATGACCTCAAAGGTCCCCCGGAATGCGCAGGGAAATGTGTTCATATCTCAGGAAATTGTATGAAAATGTATTTTTGTAATTGTGCATTAATTTGCACGTAAAACAAATAACATCCGTGATACAGCAACTATTGGCTCATATAGCGCAGTTTTGTACCATTCCGGCAGACAAGGCCGCCGGTTTGGAGCCGTTCTTTGTGCAGAAGGAATTTAAGAAGAAAGAGCTGCTTTTAACAGAAGGGCACCGCTGCTTTGAGAAATACTTTATTGTGAAAGGCTGCGTACATTTATGTTACCTGAAACAAAACGGGAGCGAACAAACCATTGACTTTGCCCTGGAAAACTGGTGGACGTCGGATTTTATGGCCTATCAGCAGGGAACTGCCGCCCGGTTTTCTATTCGTGCCATTGAGCATACGGAAGTGCTGAGTATCAGTGACAGCAGTCAGCGCAAACTGCTTGAGCAGGTACCGGAACTGAACGCATATTTTCACAGGGTATTCCAGCGGGCTTATGCGGCATCTCAAATGAGAGTAAGGTATTTGTATGATTTTTCTAAAGAACAGTTATACCTCCATTTTCTCGCGCATTACCCGGAATTTACACAGCGTGTTCCCCAATATCTTCTTGCTTCTTTTTTAGGCTTTACACCGGAATACCTGAGCGAATTAAGAAAGAAATTTCTTTCTTAAACCAGTTGAAGAAATAAGGCATTTGCGTTTTTTACCTTTGTAAAACGCAAAATAAATCACTATGAGCACAGTAATTAAACATCGTTTGGATGTATGGAAAGAGGAGCCTTTGTACTGGAATTTAATGTCGGGGATAGATAAACGCCTGTATGAATCGACTATCTCCGGAAGTCTTATAGATATTATTAAGATCAGGGTTTCGCAAATAAATAAATGCGCCTTTTGTATCGATTACCATACGCGGGATGCACTGAAGAACGGAGAAACGGCCCGCCGGATATTTGCGCTGTCCGCCTGGCAGGAGAGTCCCTTGTTTACCGACACGGAGCGCACAGTGCTTGAAGTGGTGGAGGAAATAACATTGATTTTTAATCATGGTGTTTCGGATGCCGTATACGAAAGGCTGAAATCTCTTTTTACGGAAAAAGAAATAGCCGATATTATTATTTGTATCTGCCATATGAATTTCTTAAACCGCGTGGGTATTTCAACAAAAACAACTGCTCTATAGGCAACATTCGCTGAGCAGCAGGGAGGGAAGCGGGTAAGAAGAAAGGCCAAAGTACCTTTAAAATTTAATTACAGCGGTCATTGAATCGGCTTCCGCATATAAATCTGCACCGCAGGCACATTTTAAGTTGGTAAAGTCAAAGTTGTTTGTTTCGCAGGAATAGCAGTAATCAGGTAAGACACTGCGTCTGTAAAAAGTTATTTTTTTTATCTTTTTAAATAATACCTCAATTTCATCAAAGGTAAACAGGCTCTTCGCATAATTGATGCGGTTTCTGACAGTTTCCAGCGCTATCTGATTGGTTTTGAGATGATCAATGAGCAACAGGCATTGCAGGGGCATAAAGATGTTGCCATTTCTGCCAAAAAATTTCAGAACAGACTTATTAAATGTCTTTGCCCGTTTTTTATAATATTCATGACCTGGATGGGAAGTATGAAGGTCCTCTAAAATATAGATGGCGCCTGGCGCCAGGAAATCTATACTTTCCAAAAGAGAAATTTTCTGATGTAAAGGATCATGACTGCCGTCTTCGATTAACAGATCAATCGGTTGATCAATACTGAGTAATATTTTCCGGTATTTCTGCGCATCGCTTTGATCCGCCTGGAAATAACGGATGCGATCATCCTGCGGCCACTCAGGCATCGCAGGCACAATATCCAAACCATAAATTTTCGCTTCACTATATAGTTCCCGCCAATACCGGATAGACTCTCCTTTAAAAACCCCAATTTCAAGGATGTTTTTTGCATTAGCAGGGATAAGGTTTTCATAAAACTCATTATACTTATGCCAATAGATCTTATCAGATGTACTTTTCATCCCGGCTATTTTTTTATGCTTATGAAAATACGGTAAATCAGTTGAAATGAAGTCATAATGTTGGGATTTTAAACGTCAGCAGGCTCAGTGTGCTATAGATGGTAAGAATGCCGGTGTGATCTCCCCGCATTCGCCATAAAATTTCCGGACATAATAAAAAGAGATATTTCCAAAATAAATTTGCGCAAGTGAATACTTGCTCTTACATTTGCAAGTACATACTTGCATTTATGAAAATCAGGAGAGATGTATACCAGGCCATAGCCGATCCTACAAGAAGGGAAATCATTAACCTGGTAGCGGCACAGTCGTACAATGTAAACACCATTGCGGAAAAGTTTGACATGACCAGGCAGGCCATATCCCTGCATGTTAAAATACTGGAGGAATGCGGCCTGCTGGTGATCAAACAAAGCGGAAGGGAAAGATTCTGTGAAGTACAGTTAGATCAGCTGGATGAAGTAGTGAGCTGGATAGATCAATCCAGGAAGCTGTGGACGAAGCGGTTTGAGAAATTAGATAAATACCTGCAACAACAAAAATCCAAAGGAAAATGAAAACGAATAAAGAAGATCTTTTAATCACGCACCTGTTTGATGCACCGTGCGAGCTTGTTTTTGATGCCTGGACGGATCCGGAACACCTGCAGCATTGGTATGCACCGGATGGATGTACCATCGCATTTAAATTGATAGATGTGAAAGTTGGAGGCAGGTTCCATTCCGTTATCCACGATCCCGTTCATGGAGCATGCTGGATCACCGGCGTATACCAGGAAATAAAGGCCCCGGAAAAGCTTGTTTTTACGATGGAACTCAGCAATGAGCAGGGGATACCCGTTAGCGCCACCGAAGCGGGGAAATCTAAAGAGTGGCCACCGGCCATTATTACCACCGTTACCTTTGAACCGGTTGGCGGGAAAACAAAACTTACCCTGCATCAAACTGTTGCCGAAGCGGAAGCCCGGAAAACCGGCGCTTATCAAAGCTGGTTCAGTATGTTCGATCGTTTAAATGCGCTATTGCCGGTGAATAAATAATAACGTTATGATGTATCGTTTAATGCCCGTCCGGCTGCTGTTGTTAACAGGCGTGTTAACCAGTTTCACTTACTTTTCAACATCCAGCCATATGAGCAAAAATAAAGAAACGGTGAGCCGCTACATGGATGCCTTTAACCAAACGGATCATGCTAAAATACTTGCCTGCTTAACCGATGATGTAACCTGGGAACTTCCGGGTGTTTATTTACACAAAGGAAAAGCAGCGTTTGATAAGGAAATTGAAAACAACGCATTTACCGGCAAACCCGTTATTAAAGTATCCCGGATGACGGAGGAAGATAATGTAGTGACGGCGGAAGGTACGGTGCAGGCGAAAACAAATGACGGGGTGATACTGCACCTTGTTTTCTGTGATGTTTTTGAGATGGAAAACGGGTCGATAAAAAAACTGACCAGTTACCTGATGACCTTACCCGGTAAAAAATAGTATCCTATTTACTATCGATTTTGTATATTAGTGTTGGCTAACACTACGCTATACCTGTTCTTCAGAAAAACATTCAAAGTAATGCGGAGCTTATGAATCAGTAATCATTCAAATAAGCTTCCAATGAAACAGTACTATCTGCCAATTATTTCAATTTTACTCTTCGTTGCGTGTAATAACGGTACTAAAACAAAAGGCACCTCCGCAACCGTTAAAAAATCACCCGATATACGCTGTTATACTTCCAGGATAACAGATAAAGACTGGTATACTTCAGGTAAGAAGGCGCCAAAGCTGGAGGGTTGGAAAGGAATTGACTTCCCGGTTTCAACCGGCAGCAGGGAAGCGCAGGCATATTTTAACCAGGGAATGATGCTGGCTTATGGTTTTAATCATGCCGAAGCGGCAAGGTCTTTTTATGAAGTCACCCGGCTGGATACTACCTGTGCTATGGGATATTGGGGATATGCTTATGTGCTGGGCCCTAATTACAATGCAGGCATGGAGGATGATAATTTTCAGCGTGCCTGGAACGCAGTTGCCAGGGCAAAGCTGCTTTATGGCCACTGTACTACAAAGGAAAAGGCCCTTATAGATGCATTGGCTTCCCGTTATGCAATGCCCGCTCCGGCCGACCGGAAGCCCCTGGATATCGCCTATGCCGCCGCCGTGAAGAAAGTATATGAGCAGTACCCGACCGACCCTGATATCGGTGCATTGTATGCGGAAGCAATGATGGATGTTCATCCATGGGATTTGTACGATAAAAAAACGAAGCAGCCCCGGGCCTGGACACCGGAACTGGTGAAGGTGCTGGAACACCTGATCAAAATTAATCCCACTCATCCGGGAGCGCATCATTTTTATATTCACGCTATGGAGGCATCCGCCACTCCTGAAAAGGCCATGGCAAGTGCACGGTTGCTGGATACGCTGGTGCCGGGATCGGGGCATTTGCTGCATATGTCTTCGCATATTTATATTAACACCGGCGACTATCACGCCGGCTCCCTTTCCAATGTACATGCCGTGGAAGCCGACAGCAGTTATACGGTTGCCTGTCATGCGCAGGGAGCCTACCCGCTGGGCTATTATCCGCACAATTACCATTTCCTGGCGGCCACCGCTACGCTGGAAGGCAATTCCGCCCTTGCATGGAAGGCCGCAAAAAAGCTGCGGGAACATACCGCGGAAGATATTATGCGCCTGCCCCGCTGGGGCACTCTACAGCATTACTACACCATACCGTATTACATTGCGGTAAAGTTTGGCATGTGGGATACTATTTTTTCTCTTCCTGCGCCGGCGGTAGACCTGGTATATCCGCGGGCCATCTGGCATTACGCACGGGGAATGGCATTGCTGGGCAGGAACAGTGTGCCAGCTGCACAAAAGGAACTGGACAGCCTGAAACTGCTGGCTGCTGATACAGCACTGAAACATATTACCATCTGGGATATCAATACCACGGCGGATCTTGTGCAGATAGCCGTGAAGGTATTATCTGCCGAAGTAGCTGCAAAACAGCAGCAGCCCGATGTATCCATTGCTTTACTTAAAGAAGCCGTTGCCATAGAAGATGGTTTAAATTATAACGAACCGCCGGATTGGTTCTTTTCCGTAAGGCATTACCTGGGAGCAGTGCTCCAGGAAGCCGGGAAATACAGTGAAGCGGAAAGCGTTTACCGCGAAGATCTGCAAACATGGAAAAAGAACGGGTGGGCATTGCTGGGATTATATCATTCATTAATCTCCCAAAATAAAAATAGCGAAGCACAGCAAGTGAAATCAGCATTTGAGGAGGCATGGCGGTATGCTGATGTGAATTTACCGCTCTTTCCTGAAAACGAACACCGCGCCCAGGCCGGCAATAAGCGCGCACATGCCATATAACTGGAAGGCTTTTTCCAGCCCGGTGTTAACGATCAGGCTCAATACCAGGCTTCCCAGTCCGTAACCCAGGAACAGGAAAAAGGCAAAGAGCCCGGTTGCGGCGCCCCTGTTGGCGCTGAAGGTGGTAATGATAGCGGCAAACAACGGATGCGAAAGATCAAAGCCGAGGGATAAAAGGGTAACAAGCGAACAGGAAGCCGCCAGGCCAAAATTCCGGCTGAGCAGCAGTACCGCTAACGACCCTGCGAAAATGCCGATTGGTATGATCTTGCTCCTGCCATAGCGGTCTGCCAGCTTTCCCAGGAAAGGCCCCAGCAAAAGTCCGGGTATACCGTAACCAAGCAATGCCAGGCCGATCTGCATTTCACTTAGTCCATAATTTTTGTAAAAGAAATAACCTAACCAGGCAAAGATCCCGCTGTGAAACATACCATTGAACAGCACATAACCATAACTCCACCAGGCCCG
>NZ_DATMTE010000533.1:0-5651 GCF_035564935.1 Chitinophaga sp.
AAAGAGACTGATCATATTGATAATGATTGGTCCCTTTTTCGTTTAAACCCAGGCTTGTAATTTGCCACTTCGTTATACCCTATGGCGTAACCCCATCAGGCAGCGGCATTGTTCATCATCCGGAAGAACAGATTCGCCAAAAAAATATTAATATACAACAGGCAATAGAAGGTAGTATCGGCGGCCGGCTTTTCAGAGGTGATTTTCAGCCGGAGACGTAGGAGGCTCACTTTCGTTTTTAAAAGACATTTACCGGCAGTGTTCTGCAGGTAATAACGCAGGTTCATAAACAAGCTACCACCTTTTCCTATCATTTCATATACTTCCCCATTTCCCGCGAGGGTAACCGTCACACCCTGGTTAATATTGATCACAGCATAATGTACATCGTCCAGGTAAGCATGAAATATCCCTGTTTTATGCCATTTTATGCGGAACACAGCGCCTTTGATCACGGTGCTGGCATAGTGAAACAGTTCCTTATCCGGATATTGGTTAAACTGCTCAATAATGTTCCATTTCTTGGTGAAGAACTGAAGATCCCCGGGATGGTTGTCTCCGCACGCAACTTTGATGCTGAGTGGTTTCTCAAGCAAAAGACTAACAGTACATAGAAAAGATTTGGCCATAAAAACTATTTACCGGGTGTTATTGAATGTGGCCGGTACTGTGTTTTCGTGAGCGGGAAACAGCCTGATATGGTCCGGACATGATTATCATATTGTTTATAAAAAGAAGAAGATAATGTGTTCCAATCATGAACCGGCCAGCCACAGCTCATCCGCTAAATCTTTATTTGCCATAGCGCCTGCCATATTGCCAACAGCTACCGCATTAGCCACAGAGCGCATCATAGACGTATTATCACCACATGCAAAAATTCCCGTCACATTCGTTTTTTGAAATGCATCCACTTTTATGAAGCCCTGCTCAGTAAGCTCACAACCCAGTTTTTCCGGGATATCTGAATGCTGTATGAATGCTGTTTTGGCATAAAGTGCTTTTATGGGCTGAACGTCGCCGTTCCTGAAAACGATTTGTTCAACCCTGCCGTTATGGTGCTTCAGTTCCTCAAATACTGCTTCCACCACCGGGATGCCCTGTTTTTTTAATTGTGCCGTTTGTTCTTCGGTGAAGGTTGATGCGCCATTGGTATAAATGGTCAGCTTTTTTGTGAGGTTATGCACCAATGGCGCAACGTGCATGGCTATATCCCCATTGGCAAAAATGCCTGTCACTTCATTCTTTACTTCATAGCCGTGGCAATACGGGCAATGTATCACCGAAATGCCCCAGCATTCTTCAAATCCTTTAATGGGCGGCATAATATCTTTGATACCTGTTGCAAAGATCAGCTTCTTTGCATGAAATTTTTCATGCAGCTTCGTGGTTATTTCAAAACCATTTTCTGTTTTTACTGCTGTTTCAGCAAGCCCGTTATGAAACTTTACAGTGGTATATTTTTCCACCTGTTGTTTGGCAACGGCTGCAATCTCGCCGGGTGTTTTACCGTCCTGGGTAATAAAATTATGCGAGTGCGGAGTTTGCCTGTTACAGGGTAACCCGCTGTCAATAACCAGCACATGCCGTAATGACCGGCCCAGTGCCATTGCTGCGGAAAGTCCTGCATAACTTCCTCCTACTATTATTACATCAAAATTTTTACTGTCTGCCATCTTATTTATTTTTGCGGGAGAAATCAATGAACCAGGAATAATCAATGCCGGGATAGCCATACTGCTTTGCTGTATAAACTTTCTGCGATGTAACATCCTGGTCAGTATTTTTACAAAAGTAGATAATAATTTCATTATTGCGACAAAATCGCAATAATATTTTATCTTTGCGTATGAATAAGCGGAATACAAAAACAAAACAGCTGATTTTGGAGACATTGAAAAATGCGGAGACAGCTGTAAGCCAGGATATTTTACAGGAAGAGCTGGGTGATGCGGTGGACCGGGCAACTATTTACAGGGTGCTGAACAGTTTTTGTGATGATGGCATTGTTCATAAGATTTTGGGAGATGATGGAAAATATTACTTTGCCTTTTGCATAAACTGTACGGAAAAGAAGCATCATCACAATCATTTTCATTTCCGGTGCCTGGAATGCGGCAAAATAGAGTGCCTGCCGAATGAAGTGGATATCAAACTTCCGAAGGGATACCGGTCGGTGAATTTTAACGGCTTTATTTCCGGGTATTGCGCTGCCTGTTCCAAAGCGCTTTAACAGGGCACCTGGAATCCGGGCGCCACGTTGTTTTTATACCGGCTTATGAATGCAGCAGGTAATGTACCAGGCCGTATAGCACGCTGATCCCTATCAGGTAAAGGATATTCATCCTGAACTTCAGCATCAGTACCAGTGAAACAATAATCCATATCAAGGCCAGGATATCCGGTTTGCTGAATAAAACACCACCGGGAAAAATCACATCTTTCCCCAGATATAAAGTAAGATTCAGGATCACTCCCACTACAGCGGCGGTAATTAATCCAAGAATACCTTCTATAATTTCAATGCCATGTGTTTTCTCAATAATCGGCGCGCCCGCAAAGATCATCAGGAAACAGGGCAAAAACGTAAAATAGGTGGTGGCAAGTAGTCCTGCTGCTCCCATCCATAAAGAGCCGCCAAAATGGTTATAACCGGCCATAAAACCCACAAATGATAATACGATGATCAGCGGGCCGGGAGTTGTTTCGGCCAGGGCAAAGCCATCGATCATCTGCAGCTTGCTGAGCCAGTGCAGTTTTGTAACGCTGTATTGCGCTACATACGGCAGTACGGTATATGAACCGCCAACCGTTACAAATGCAGTTTGCGTAAAGAACAGTCCCAGGTTTTTCCAGAAAACAAAATCGCTGAAAAACAACAGGAACAGCCCGAAGGGGATCAGCCAGAGGAGCACCGCTGCGCCCAGTAACCTGAGCAGCCGGCCTGTGCTGAATTGTCCCGCGGCTGAAACGGTATGCTTGTTCAGCACATATGTATGTTCTTCATCGCCTGCTGCTGTTGTATTGGATTGCTGATGCTGCAAAGCGGCGGGCCATATCATGCGGGCAATAACCCCTGTAACAATGGTGCCGCCAATAATGACCAGCAGGGAAATGTTGAAGAAAAAGATGCATACAAATGCAACGGCAGCTACCAGGTAGTGTAAGGGTCCGTGCAGCGCCTTTTGCCCTATCCTGAACATGGCAATAAGAATAAGGGCAATTACTGCAGGCTTTAACCCGCTGAACATGGCCGTAACCCAGGGTATGTTGCCAAAAAGTACGTAGATAATACTGAGTGCAAGTAAGATGAACATGGATGGTAAAACAAAGAGGATACCTGCTGCAAGCCCGCCTTTTTTACCATGCAGCAACCACCCTATATAAATAGCCAATTGCTGCGCCTCCGGTCCGGGCAATATCATGCAATGGTTCAGGGCATGCAGGAACTTGCTGTTGCTGATCCATTTTTTCCGGTCCACCAGGTTATCGTGCATAATGGCGATATGGCCGGCAGTGCCTCCAAAACTTATCCATCCCAATTTAAACCAGAACTTAAGCGCTTCGTTAAACGCCGGCTTTCCTGTTAAAATCTGTTCTTCCATATGATCATTCTTTTTGTCGTCCCGGTTCAACAAATACAACTCCCCTGCAGCAACGGTTAATGACCTGCTACTACCATTTATGGGATATGAAAACAGTTGGGAACAACCAGGCTATACAGCCGGGCCGGGCGACAAAAAAAGTAGTGTTTACGATTAAAAAAAAGATTGTCTGATGGCTTCCGGCAAGCTGCACGAAGATACAAAAACGCCTCCGCTTATACAAGGTTTCAGGGCTTCTTTTATGCCAGAAAAGACTTGTTTTTTTGCCCGGAAAAACATTCACTGATGAATGGCTTAGCTGCGCCCTGCGGGGTATCATCAAGTGACGGAAATAAGCGGTGTAGCAACAGCATATCGCAGCTGCTTACAAACAAGTTTAAAACCGGACAGGATTTGTTTTGAAACCGGACATATTGTAATTAATTTAAAGTATAGTTAACTGGTATAAAGATGCCGCATATCTGGCACCCTGTTGGTGACACCTCACCAAAATCAATCGGGGCCATATGTTCAGAAGTTATCTGAAAACTGCTGTCAGAAATCTTTTCAGGAATAAATTATTTTCCAGTCTCAATATTTTTGGACTGGCTACAGGGATGGCTTGCAGTATCCTTATTTTTCTTTGGGTCCAGGATGAACTTAGTTACGACCGGTTTAATGCCGGCGCCGGGAATATTTACCGCCTCACCGCCCGGGTGGGGGATATTGATGCGGCAGTGGTGCCCGTTCCGGTGGCAATGGCTATCAGGGACAATATTCCGCTGGTAAAGAATGTTACGCGGCTATCGGCTTTGCAAAGCATGGTAACGGTTGGTACTCAGAAGTATGAGGAAAAGAATATCTATTACGCCGATAGTAATTTTCTTCGCATTTTCAGTTATCCCCTGTTGCTCGGAGATGCAAGCCGGGTGCTGTCGGGGCCCAACAGCGTAGTACTCACTGTGAGCGGTGCGAAGAAATATTTTGGCAGCCCTGAAAACGCCATGGGCAAAACCCTGCATATCGATAATGACTACAATGGCAACGACGTAATAGTAGCGGCAATATTGAAAGATCCACCCAGCAATTCACACCTGCAGTTCAATATGCTGCTTCCCATCCAGCTTTATGAAAAAACAATAAACCTGGAGCAGGGCTGGGGTAATTTCGACGTATACACCTATCTCCGGATGGATGATCATTTCGATGCCACGCCGGCGGCACTCGCATCGCTGGAGCAGCGCATCATGGCGCTTTACCGCCGTATGGATGTATCTAAAACCAATGGTTTCCTGTTTCTGCAGCCGCTTACGGATGTGCACCTGCGTTCCCGCCTCATGCTGGATGTAGCAGGGCAGGGTAACTACCAGCAGGTGAAGATCTTTTCGCTGATCGCTGTTTTTATTTTACTGATTGCCGGGATCAATTTCATGAACCTTTCCACGGCTTTATCCGGGGAGCGGGCAAAAGAAGTGGGTTTGCGTAAAACGGTAGGCGCTTTGAGGTCGCAACTGGTGATACAGTTTTTAAGTGAAGCGCTTCTCTTGTCTTTTATATCACTGGTTTTAGGACTGGCTATGGCATGGGTGCTGATACCATTGTTCAATGAGCTGGCGGCAAAATCCATTTCTATTAATCTGCTGAGTTTAAAATTTATCGCAGGTCTTTTAGGGATAGCAGCAGGCGTAGGTTTGCTTGCCGGAAGTTACCCGGCGTTGTTCCTTTCATCCTTCCACCCGGTAAAAGTGCTGAAAGGGGTAAAAATGCTCCACGGAGGGAAAACTTTTTTCAGGAACAGCCTCATAGTGGTGCAGTTCTCTATTGCCGTTATCCTGATAGTGAGTACAATTGTAGTGTACAGGCAACTGCAGTTTATCCGTACCATGGATATCGGGTACAATAAGGAGAACCTCCTGTATGTGCCTATTCCCCGTTTGGGCGACCTGCAGCGGAACCAGCTAGCTTTGAAAACTGCCATCAGCCAGTATCCCGAGATAGATGATTATACTTTTATCAGCCATTTGCCTACGGATCTGCCCACCGGCACCCGGTCAGTAGAATGGGATG
>NZ_DATMTE010000534.1:0-5508 GCF_035564935.1 Chitinophaga sp.
TAAAGCTTTTGGATGATACACCATTTGGCAAATATTACGGGCTCAGTAACAACAAAATCTATATTGATTTCAGAACTATACCGGAAAATGCCTTTAACGAAAAACGTACCGCTTATCTCAATGTTCAGCGGATAGATCTTCATAGGGAAATAGAGAGGTTGGATAAACAATATCAAAGGAAAAATAAATGAGTTGGCAGCTTTAAAAATAAGGGAAGCGAACACTCCCTTTAATTTTTAATTGCTTGCAATTTCGCCGGAATTTTGCGAAGTTCGTTGCTTCAGGTGGCATATCGAAGTATATTTTAACTCCTGGTTTAGGTTGATAAACAGCATAAATGAACAGGAAAGAACTGAATACCATATCAAAAAATCTAAAAGCAAAACAATTCCGGGAATGCTGGTGCGTAATCCGGCTGTGCAGCAGCCTGGCATTTTTCTTTTGGCTTTACAGCAGCGCCGCTTATGCCCAAACCGGGCAGCCGGCCAATCCCCTGGATGCGGTAATAACCCACCGGAAAGAAGATACTGCACAGGTGAACGAACTGTTGAAACTTTCTTTCCAGCATTTATACAACGATTCCCTTAAATCCCGCTACTATGCCCTGAAAGCCCTCAACCTCTCGGAAAAGCTGCAATACCGGTTCGGGGAAGCATGTGGCTGGACCCGCCTGGGCGATGTATATCATCAAAGCGGGCAATACAAGGAAGTGTACGCTGCCTATCAGAAAGCAGTGGCAATTGGTAACAAATACAAGGAAACACAGGCATTATGCATTGTTTATAATGAACTGGGCCTGTTCTATAGTTCCCTGCAGGAATCAGACAAGGCGTTGGAATATTTTCAAAAAAGTCTCCTGCTCATTCCTCTATCCAATCAACAGGCTATATGCAACAAGTATCTGAATATCGGGATGACATACGGTGCAGCCGGCGATACAAAGAAAGCCCTTGAATACCTGGAAAAAGCATTGGCCATCGCGCTCAGGACTAATTCATCGAAAGACCTGGCATTCATCTATCATAATATCGGCAACGTTTACAAAGAACAAAAAGAGAAGGATTTTGACAGGGCAATTGAATACTATATGCTGTCGTTAAAAGCCTCCATAGACAGTAAGAATCTGAAACTGGAAGCAAGCAACTATACCATGTTATCCGATATTTATATGCAGCAAGGCATGCTGCAGCCTGCTTTGCAGTTTGTGCAACAGGCAATTGATGTATCCGGGAAAGCAGGCTTTACCCCCATTTTAATCAACAGCCGCATCCTGTTATACGATATACAATCAAAACTGCACCTTTTCCGGGAAAGTGAAACAGGACTGCAGCAATTACAGGACAGCGGATCACTTAATATGGAGCAACGGAAGTATATGCTGGAAGCCTTCCTCGACCTGTTCAGGGAAAAGGGAGAATACAGTAAGGCGCTGAATTATGCCGTTTTGCTGGCAGCGGCAAAAGATTCTATAGCAATACTGTCTAATAAGAAAAATATGGACCTGCTCGAAGTACGTTTTGAAACAAAGGAGCAGGAGAAAGAAATAAACCTGCTTAAACAGGAAAACAAGTGGAAAACCATCCTCCTGTATCTTGGTGGTATCGGCGTATTGTTAAGTACCGGCATTATTGTACTGCTTTTTTATTCCCGGCGGCTAAAGGAGAAAGTATTTGAACAACGGGAAAAAATGCTGCAGGAGGAGAATAATAAAATACTTGCGGAAAAAGCGCTCATGGAAGAGAAAGCGTTGCGGGAAAAAGAAAAATTGAATCATAAAAACAGGGAGCTTAGCGCCAGCGTTATCCAGGCCGATCAGATGAACAGGATACTCTCCGATATCAAGGAAAAATTGTCTGGCCAGGATAAACTGAATAATACCACCAATATGGAAGATGTGCAGCGGCTGATACGTCATAACCTCAGGCTGAGCGATAACTGGCATAAATTTAAACTGCATTTTGAAGAGGTGCACCCCGCTTTCTTCGATAAACTGATCGGCCTTTCGCCCGGCTTATCCCAGAATGAACTGAAACACTGCGCTTATATCCGCATGAATATGTCTAATAAACAGGTGGCCAGTTTATTAAACGTACATCCCGATAGCGTTAAAATGAGCCGTTACCGTATCAAGAAAAAATTTGGATTGTCTCCCGAAGATGACCTAACACGATACATATTATCATTGTAGCATATAAAAAACAGTCCCTGTCATAACCCCCTTGTATCCACAGCGAAGCAGTTAACCAGCATTACTTTTATCCGCTTTTTTATCGCTTGTAGCCCTTTTGTAACCCCTGCAGGAACCTTTTGTAGCCCCCGCAAATGCAGTGCTGTGGTCATGTTCACAATATCTTTGTGATAGTTTATTATTTGTGTAATCTCTAAAAAATTGTCATGAAAAACGTTATCACGAGAAAACAGTTAACACGGAATACCTTCCTGGTATGGGGATTATTTATCATAGGAGCGCTATGCATATTTTCATCCTGCAAAAAGGAAAAGAAGGATGATTTGAAACAGGCCAGTGGATCATTCACTGCATTTGAAGCACTCATAAATGGTCAAACCCTGCCCTTACCCACCCAAACAGAAAGCATTAAAATAAACATCGATATAGTAGACAATACCCATGCTAAGGTTACCGTAGTGTATTATAAAAACAACCAACCCCAAACAGCGCCCGCTATAGATTGCACTATTGGAAAGGATGCAGACGGATTTATGGTGCTTAATGATGCTGCCAATAACCTGGTGATATTGTACTATGATCAGTCTACTATCGACTGCTTTGTACCTGGCGGCGGAGGAAATGTTTCCGCCTCAAAGGACGGAAAGAAACCCGACTGGTGGGACTGATGGCAGGACATCAGAACAGCCGGCCCCTTGTTTGTTGATGGCATTTAGCCGGTGTTCCCGGCTGAATGCTCCCCAAATCTTTAACAAAAAAGACTTCCGGAAGGAAGTCTTTTTGCATTTCAGCCATTTCTAAGCCCTCCTGCAACAAATTGACAACAACATTTAGTACATTTATCTGACAGCACTACTTTCCCTGAATCTGAAATGATTAATGGTCATATAAAGGCGCACGCCCAACGATGGCAAACTGTAGCCAGGTATAGCTTTTACCTGCTGTGGATCTTGTTATCCTTCATCCCGGCCACCGCCCAGAAAAAAGAAACACCTACCTCTAATTTCTCCCACCTCGATATCAGCAACGGGCTGGCAAGTAACCACGTATCGGCCATCCTGCAGGACAGGAAAGGATTCATATGGATCGCCAGTACCGCCCTGCAACGTTACGATGGCGCCAACCTGGTAACTGTAGCCAGCTTCGACAGGGTGCCGGGCTCTATTTATTACGATGACATCTGCCTTTGTGAAGATAAAAAAGGCCGCATCTGGATGGGTACTCCCGACAACATTCGTGTGTACGACCCTGTTACCGATAAGGTGAAGGCCCTCCTGGTTGCCGGCCGCGATGTACGGCCGGAAGGACTCCAGTGCAGCCAGATCCTGGAAGACCATGAAGGCGTGATCTGGGCCACCACCCACGACGGCCTCCTGCGCTTCAACGAAAAAGCCTTCAACTTCCAGAAAGCAGACCTTATCCCCGAAGCAGACCGCATCCAGATGATGGACGCCATCATGGAAGATGAAAGCGGAAACCTCTGGATCAGCGGCAAACATGGCATATACATACTGGACCGCCAACGGAAAAACCTGTACAACTCCGCCAACAACCCCCAACAACTGCCGGTACTCAACATCGATAACACCTTCCGGAAAATATTTACAGACACTGAACACCAAATATGGATGGCTGGCCGGCACGGTATCCTGTACAATTATGATCCCGCTTCCCGGCAACTGGCACACTATAACTTTGAACCTCCAGGCGGCAGAAAAGGCCATGAAGACTATGATGCCATCTTCGACCTGGCAACAGACAACGATAAAAACCTCTGGATAGCCACCGAAAAAGGAGGAATACTCCGCTTTAACCGCGCCCTGAAAGATTTTGACCTGAACATCATCGCCAATAATACAGACGCAAAAGGATTTCACTATACCTACGAAGCCAATTGCTTCCTGAGCGACCGCGAAGGCCACCTCTGGATCGGTACCGACCTGGGCGTGAACATCCTTAGCCTCCATAACAAAACATTCCGCCTCCTCGATAACAGAACCGTTTTCCCAAATACTTCCCGGCGCCTGCCTGAAGCAGAAGTAACCGGCATCTTCCAGTCTTCCCATGGCGATGTATATGTAGGCTACTGGGGAAAAGGCTTCAGCCGCCTGAACAAAAACCTGGAACTGGTCGGGAATTATGTACACGACAACGGGGAACCGGCATACACCCTCCCGGAAGAACGCGGGCTGGTATGGACCTTCGCAGAACTGAAAAATGGAAACATCCTTGTGGGGCAGGAAAATGCCTACATCTCTGTGTTTAATCCAATAACCGGGAATTTCATCAAACATCTTACATCTCCCGTTCTCTATGAACAAACAATTCTGAACCTGCATCCGCAAAACGACACCACCGTTTGGATAGGCTTATACAAAAGAGGACTGGCCGGCTGGAACCCGCAACAAAATACTTTTCAACACTACCATGAAATAGTAGATTCATTAAAACGCCCCGTTTCGGTAATGGATATTGTACCGGAAGGAGATTCCCTGCTATGGCTTAGTTCAAGCAGTGCCGGGCTTATCCGGTTCAACACCCGCTCCCGGCGTATTATACACCGCCAAATCTTTGAAAGAAATACGAAAGTATACAACAACATCACCAGCCTGCACCGTTTTAATGACTCCATTTTGCTGGCCGGCACAGATCACGGTTTGTGGATTTACAACACCCGCACGTACACCTACAAGCCCCTCCTTACCAATAATAAACTGTTTGACCAATGGGTGCTGAGCATGGAGGACGCCGGGCCAGGCAGCATATGGTTCACTACACAATATGGATTTTATCGCTATCACGTAGCCGATAACCGGCTGGAAACCTTCATCCAGGGCGATGATATCATTGATAATACCCGGAAGGTAAGACGTCGTATCGTAAAACTGGCCGATGGTAACCTGCTGGTAGGAGCCTCCGATCATATCGTTGCTTTCGATCCCTCCGGCCTTAGCGCAGCTCCGCCACCGCCGGATGTAACCATCATCAACCTCAAAGCGGTAGACAGCATCATCCTGATCCAGTCTGCCCTGCGCGACAGTACGCCGGTAACCCTCAACCACAGGCAGAACTTTATCAGCATAGAATTTAAAAGCCTGCAATACCACGATGAAAAGATCCGCTACTATTATCAGCTGGAAGGAGTAGATGAGAACTGGGTGCTTACAGATAATATCCTGATGGCAAAATATACCAACCTGCCCCCGGGGAATTATACATTCCGGGTACGCGCGGTAAATACTGCAGGTACTTTTTCACAACATATCAGCACACTGAAGATCTTTATTGAACCGGCCTTCTGGCAAACTACCTGGTTCCGC
>NZ_DATMTE010000535.1:0-2294 GCF_035564935.1 Chitinophaga sp.
TCCGGCGCCGAAGGCGCCCCGAAGCTTTTTTCCTAAAAGAAGGGAAAAACGTTGTAGTTTTACCGCCGGTTTTTAAAATAGCAGAATCAGATGAATGGAGCGAAGTACAGCCAGTTGAGGGCCATGCTGGCCATTACCAAAGGAAGTTTGAGAGGTATTTTCCGCAGCCCTTCCGCAGTAGTGTTCAGTTTGGGTTTCCCGCTGGTATTTATCCTGGTGTTTGGGTTTATTGGTAAAAGCACTGTTTCCGTTAAAGTGGGTGTTGACCGGCGCACGGATATCAACAGCAGGTATTACCAGGAGCTTTCGCACGCCGGTACGCTGAAACTGGTTACCGACCAACCGGAAGCGGAAATGGAAGACGACCTGAAGAAAGGCCGCCTGGTGGCTATCCTGAATATTGTGCCAAAAGAAGGGGCCGGCCATGTAACTGCATATGATATTAATATAAGGACCTCCACCGCCTCCGATGCCGCAAAAAAAATAACCCTGGTCTCCATTCTCAAAAGTATTGCAGGCAAACTGGACGACGAAACGTATAAACGCCCTACAGTAGCCACTTTTACACAAACAGAGGTGCCGGGGCGTGAATTTAAAACCATCGACTTCATTTTGCCTGGTCAGCTGGGCTTTGCGCTGATGAGCGCTGCCGTTTTCGGCACCGCCTTCCTGTTTTATAATATGCGCCAAACACTGGTACTCAAGCGTTTCTTTGCTACGCCGATCAAACGTACCTACATTGTACTGGCAGAAGCATTGAGCCGGATGATCTTCCAGCTCATCAGTTCCGTGGTGATCATTGCCCTGGGGCACTTCGCTTTTGGCTTTACACTGGTGAATGGCTTTGCCACTTTTATGGAAATGCTGGTATTGTCTGTATTCGGCCTGCTGGTATTCATGGGTTTTGGTTTTGTGGTGAGCAGCCTGGCAAAGAACGAAAGCACTATTCCGCCGCTGGCCAATATCATTACCCTGCCGCAGTTCCTGCTGGCGGGCACCTTTTTCCCGATAGATTCTTTCCCCGGCTGGCTGCAGCCAATATGTAAGATCATGCCGCTCACTTACCTGATAGATGCCCTCAGGAAAGTAGCCTTTGAAGGACTGCATCTCTGGCATGTAGGCTGGGAACTTGCCATCCTTACTTTATGGGGTGTTGTCGTATATGCGGTAGCCGTGAAAGTATTCAAGTGGGAATAAGGCGATTTCGTTAGCTTTGTGGGATCTAAATCCAGTCACATGCAAGCCTTTTTCATTATCCTGGGTGCGTTTATTGTCCTTGTGCTGGGGCTTTTCATTTTCAGTTTATTCCTCTCTTCCGCCGTTAAGGTGGAGCGTTCGCTCGTAATAACGGCTGCGCCGGGGGATATTTTCCCGCTGCTGAACGTAGTACGCAACTGGGAGCTGTGGTCGCCCTGGAAAGAGCAGGACCCTGCCGTTAAAATTACCTACGGGGAAAAGGAGAGCGGCGCGGGCGCGGGCTATAGCTGGGAAAGCCGCAACCGGAACGTGGGCAAAGGCCATATGACGATCACAGAATCAAAACCGGACCAGCAGGTAGCCACCCATATTGATTTTATGGGCATGGGCGCTACCAAAGGCTATTTCCGCCTGGACCCCGTAAATGGCGGTACCCTGCTTACCTGGGGGATGGTATGCGATATGGGACAGCACCCTATCCGCAAAGTGATGGGACTGATGATGGACAAATGGGTAGGGAAAGATTTTGAGAAAGGGCTGGCCAACATAAAAAGGCTCCTTAAAGGATAATATATTTTTTCTATGCGGTTTATTAAGTTGTTACTGATCGGCGTGGTCATTTTAGGCGTGGTGATTTTCGGATTGTCGCTGGCATTTCCCTCTACTGCAGTGGTAGAGCGCACCGGCGTAATACAGGCGCCTGTTGATACAGTGTATGCACATATCAGTAACCTGAAAGCCTGGGATGCCTGGAACCCCTGGACCCGCCCTGATACCACCGCTACGCTCGTATATTCCGAGCCACCATCAGGAAAAGGCGCCTGGTACAGCTGGAACGGAAAGCTTAACAGCGGAAAGGTAACGGTACTGGACAGCGATCCGGCGAAAGGAATACACTACCTGCTGGATATTAAAAGCGTACGCCCGGTAAACGGGGGCATAGAACTGAAACCCACCGCAGATGGCAAGGCTACGGCCATTTTCTGGCATATGGAAATTAAACTGGGCATGCTGCCCTGGTGGAAACTGAGAGGGTTTGTGGCCGACAGGATATATGGCCCCGCCATGAGCAATGGTTTAACAAAATTGAGCCGCAT
>NZ_DATMTE010000536.1:0-3910 GCF_035564935.1 Chitinophaga sp.
AAAGACCGGAAAACCTAATTGCTAATAAAACCTAAACTATGAAAAGCTATTTCAGTACAAATCGTGTGCTGGCGTGGACCATTGCCAGCGTGGCGGTTGTCACCATTTTTTTTGCCTGTAAAAAGGAAGTAACCACAGATACTGCACCCAATAACCAGCCGGATAACAACACTATAGCCGCGGCACAACACGAAGCCGAGGTTAGCACCATGTACGGCGGACTTTTTGAAACCGTGGCCGAAGTAGCTGTTACCCAGGGACTGTTCACTGCGCGCAAGGCTGGTGTGAATAATGCGCTGGCCGATGCCGTATCAACCTCCTGCCCGGTGGCAGAGTTGCTGGACGCCACCAATCCCGACCAATGGCCTAAAAAAGTGTTGATCGACTTTGGAGAATCCTGCCTCGACAGGTATGGAGTACACCGCAGCGGTAAACTGAATGTTACTTTCAGTGGCCCGTTGTTTGGTCCGGCATCTATTATCACGGTGGAACCGGAAAATTATACGCTCGATGCCAGGCCTATAGAAGGCAGTTTCAAGATCAGCGGTGTAAGCTACAGCCCAACAGCCGGGATCCAGTATACTACCGAAGTAATCAACGGCAAAGTAACGCTGAACGATTCAGTAGTGGTTAATTATACCAGCAAAAGAACCATTAAACAAACAGCTGGGTTTGACCAGGTAACTCCTCTGCTGAATCCTTCTGATGATGTATATGCAGTGGAAGGCAATGCCGGCATTTCTTACGAGAAAGGGCCTGTAACCGGCGTTACTGCTACTTTTACCACACAGGAGCCACTGGTAAAAGTATACGACTGCGGGCACTTTGTGAAAGGAAAACTGAAAGTTGAATTTGATAAGGTAACCGGGGTAATTGACTATGGAAATGGTAAATGTACTGATCCCGTTACCATTACTGTTGGAGATAAAACAAAAGAAATTCAGTTATAAAACAAACCGTTTAACTGTTGCTGATAAAACTGATTATCAGCAACAGTTATTATAAAATAGCCGCTACTTCAAATTTTTGCTTCCTGCAATACTCCAGTACCCGTGGCAGCGCATACTCCAGCCGGTCCCAGGCTTTGGCGCTGTCGTGAAATACCACGATGGACCCAGGTTGTAATTTGAATACCACATTCTGCACACAGGCTTCCCCGTTTATCTGCGTATCGAAATCGCCACTCAGGATGTCCCACATAATAATTTTGGCGCCGGGTATCTTATCCCTGATCTGCCTGATCTGGAAGGGCGTGATCCTGCCATAGGGCGGCCTGAACAAAGGAGAAGCAATGTATTTCGCTGCTTCCAGTACATTTTCAATATATTTCCCGGTATTGGTTTTCCAACCGTTCAGGTGATTATGGGTGTGATTGCCGGTAGTATGACCTGCCTCCAGTATCTGCTGGTAAATAGCGGGATGTTCCAGCACATTTTTCCCGATGCAGAAGAAAGTGGCTTTGGCATTGAATTTTGCCAGTTGTTCCAGCACAAACGGCGTTGCCTGGGGGTGTGGGCCATCATCGAAAGTAAGATATACCTTATTACCTGCCGGGGAAAGATTCCAGACACAGCTTTTATATAAGGCTTTCAGGATGCCGGGAGTTTTGGTAAGATAGAACATATAGCCTTTGGCTTTTAGCGATGAGCTTTAGTACCGCAATATACTTAATGTCCGGTAGCCCAACCTCGCATTAAAAAATTTTAATCTCCCAACATCTCTCCGTACAATCACTTTCAGCTAAACACGAAATCCTTATCTTTGCGGCCTATGGATCACAAAAAAGTAAGAGTGCGTTTTGCGCCCAGTCCTACTGGTGGCCTACATCTTGGAGGTGTACGCACTGTATTGTTCAACTATTTGTTTGCAAAGCAGCATAAAGGCGATTTTATACTGCGTATAGAAGATACAGACCAGACCCGCTATGTTCCCGGGGCCGAAGAGTATATCAATGAATGTTTGCGTTGGTGCGGCCTTACTCCTGATGAAAGCCCGGAGACCGGCGGTCCGTATGCACCTTACCGTCAAAGTGAGCGGAAGCAACTGTATCGCCAGTACGCAGAACAATTGGTGAAAGCAGGGCATGCCTATTACGCTTTCGACACTCCGGAAGAGCTGGAGCATATGCGCGAGCGCCTGAAAACGCCGGAGAATCCATCCCCCCAATATAATCATATAGTGAGGGAAAAAATGCGTAATTCCCTTACGCTCCCGGATGCGGAAGTACAGGATCTGCTGGCGAAAAATACCCCCCATGTGATCCGTATAAATATGCCTGCCAATGAGGATATTACTTTTACCGACCTGGTTCGTGGAGAAGTAACTTTTCATACTTCGCAGGTAGATGATAAAGTTTTGCTGAAAGCAGATGGTATGCCTACCTATCACCTTGCAGTGGTGGTAGACGACTATCTCATGAAAATAACCCATGCTTTCCGCGGCGAAGAATGGCTGCCATCGGCGCCGGTACACCTGTTGCTGTGGAAATTCCTGGGCTGGGAAGCGGATATGCCTCAATGGGCCCATCTGCCCCTGATCCTGAAACCAGATGGTAATGGCAAGCTCAGCAAACGTGATGGCGATCGTTTAGGCTTTCCCGTGTATGCTATGAACTGGACAGATCCAAACACCAAAGATGTGACCAAAGGCTTCCGTGAACGCGGTTTCCTGCCGGAAGCTTTTATTAATATGCTGGCTATGCTCGGCTGGAACGATGGCACAGAACAGGAAATATTTTCCCTGGACGAACTGATACAGAAATTTTCCCTGGAACGTGTACACAAGGCCGGCGCCAAATTCGATTTCGAGAAAGCGAAGTGGTTTAACCATCAGTATATTCATCACAAAGACAATGAAAGCCTGGCTATGTTATTCCAGCCGGTACTTGATGAGAAAGGCATTACAGCGGATCCCGCTTATGTGGCCACTGTAGCAGGACTTGTAAAAGAACGCTGCTATTTTGTGAATGAAATATGGGATCATGGATTTTTCTTCTTCCAGAGCCCCGGTAGCTATGATGAAGCAGCCGTAAAGCCAAAATGGAACACTGATAAAGAAGTATTTTTCCAGGCATGGTCTGAACAGCTGGAATCATTGTCTGCCGCACCGGCAGCCGAACTGGAAGCAGCATTTAAAGCCCTGGCAGCAGAAAAGAACCTCAAAATGGGAGATGTGCAGCTGCCGTTCCGCATTATGCTCACCGGCGGAAAATTCGGACCTCCGGTGTTTGATATCGTAGCTACCCTGGGAACAGCGGAAACCCGCGCCCGTATTGCAAAGGGGTTAGCCGCATTTAAGTAGGATTGTTAGTTGTTAAATAGATCAAGGCTAAGCGGTGATGAGTCGCTTAGCCTTAGTTATTTTTCCACGTTTTTAATTCCGAATGGTTGCTGATCAGCTCAAAGTCGCTGTCGTTGTGGACTATTTCCAGGTCAAAGCTCAGGGCATAAAAAGCGATTACGCAATCATTGCTTTTGCGGATGGTAATACCTTTCTTACGCAGTGAACGGAATAATGCAGAGGCGCCCATAGCGGTAGCCATAGGCGCTATTTCTAACCTGGTATGCCAGGACAGAATATCCTTCATTTTTTTGTGTTGCGCATCATCTCTGATTCCTTGTAAGAGTTCCTGCGCAACGACAGGTACAAGTGGTGTTTCAAAGTCATTTTTCAGATAATAGGTTAAAAGAAGGGTTTGCGGAGTTTCTTTTCTTTTTGCATAGTCAATCCAAACGGATGTATCAAAAATGAGTGGCTTATTCATATGCTCCGCATTTCATTTAAGTCACCATCCCAATGAATTTTACCCTTCATATCAAGGAGCTGCCGGTTTTTAACGCCTAAAATATACTTCCTCAGCGCCTCGTTTACCACTTCCTCTTTCGTTTTACCCTTGTTGAGCTTCATTGCT
>NZ_DATMTE010000537.1:0-4767 GCF_035564935.1 Chitinophaga sp.
ACGACTGGATAACCCCACCAACGCTGCACGCTGGTATCCCGGCGCAGGGCTTTACCGTAATGTATGGCTTACAAAAGTGAACCCGGTACAGGTGGCGCAATGGGGAACATACATCACCTGTACAAATGTATCCGCTGCTGCGGCTACGGTGAATGTGGCTGTGCAGGTGGATAATAAATCGGCCACTGATCAGGATATACAGGTGCGCACGGTGATCTGCGACGAGCATGAACAGCAAGTAGCCACGCTGCCTTCCACTGCAGGCATAGTAAAAGCCGGTACAAAATATAAAACTGTAAATACCGTTACGCTGCAACGTCCATTATTATGGGGACCTTCACCAACGCAACAGCCCCATCTTTATAAAGCCGTTACGCACATCATCTCCAACGGCAAAGTAGTAGATGAATATGCCACCTCCTTTGGTATTCGTTCACTTACGTTCGATGCGTTGAAAGGTGTACTGGTGAACGGTGAGCCGGTGCGCATACAGGGCGTGAACCAGCATCACGATCTTGGCGCTTTAGGTGCAGCGTTTAACGTAAGGGCGGCCCAAAGGCAACTCGAAATACTCCGGGAACTCGGATGTAACGCCATCCGTTTGGCGCATAATCCTCCCGCGCCTGAATTGCTGGATCTAACAGATAAAATGGGTTTCCTGGTAATTGATGAAATATTTGATAACTGGGAAAGGAAAAAAACACCGCTGGATTTTCACCTCATTTTTCCCGATTGGTATGAACCGGATACAAGGGCTTTTATAAGAAGGGACAGGAATCATCCATCCATCATTGCATGGAGTTTTGGCAATGAGGTAGGAGAGCAGTACACCGGTGAACAGGGAGCCGTCATTGCCCGGAAGTTGTATGATATTGTGAAAGAGGAAGACAGCACCCGGCCGGCCACTGCCTCTATGAACTATGCAAAACCTGATATGCCGTTCCCGCAGGTGATGGATATACTGAGCCTGAACTACCAGGGCGAAGGGATCCGCGATGCCCCCGCCTATCAGCAACTGCAGGGTATAAGAACATCGCCGCTTTATCCGGCCTTTCAGCAAAGGTTCCCGGGCAAACTGATCGTAAGCAGTGAAACGGCTTCTGCACTAAGTACACGCGGCACCTATATTTTCCCGGTATTTGAAGGTATCAGCGCCCCGGTTAGTGAAGGCGTGGGGGGCAACAGCAAACTACAGCAGGTAAGCGCCTATGAGCTTTATACGGCGGCATTTGGCGCATCGCCTGATAAGGTATTTACCTCGCAGGACAAACACCCTTATGTGGCCGGTGAATTTGTATGGTCAGGTTTTGATTATCTTGGAGAGCCCACGCCTTATTATTCGGCGCGGAGTTCCTATTCAGGTATCATTGACCTGGCTGGCTTTAAAAAGGACCGCTTTTATTTGTACCAGTCGCGCTGGAGACCAGAACATAAAATGGCACATATCCTGCCGCACTGGACCTGGCCGGAACGTACCGGCGCTGTTACACCGGTGCATGTGTTCTCTTCAGGCGATGAAGCAGAATTATTCCTGGATGACGTATCATTGGGGAGAAAGAAGAAGGGACCTTATGAATACCGCTTCCGCTGGGACAGTGTAATTTATCATCCGGGCGTGCTCAGGGTAGCCACGTATAAGAACGGGAAACCATGGGCGGCAGATACGGTGCGCACTGCGGGAGAAGCTGCGCAGCTGCAGCTTACAGCAGACCGCACGCATATACAAACAGACGGCAAAGATCTTTCATTTATAACGCTCCGTGTGCTGGACAGCACGAGACTGCTGGCGCCACGGGCAAACAACCCGGTAAGCTTTGAAGTAACCGGGCCGGGTGAAATTATTTCCACCGATAACGGTGATCCGGCAAACCTGGTAGCTTTTTCTTCGAAAGAAAGAAACGCATTTAACGGGATGGCCTTGGTAATTGTTCGTGCGACAGCAGGATCCACCGGGGAAATAAAAGTACGGGCAATATCGCCCGGGTTAACAACAGGGGAAGTAATTTTAAACAAGCGATAACCGGGATATGAATGTTGCATCCTTAAGAAATGCAGCATTCATATCTCCCTGAAAAAAAATTTTTTATGTTAATGCATGAAACCATGCGCTGGTTTGGGCCGCATGATATAGTTAGTTTAAGAAACATCCGGCAGTCGGGTTGTGAAGGCGTTGTTACGGCATTGCATCACATTCCTGTGGGAGATGTTTGGCCGGTAACAGAAATTCAGCAGCGCAAAGCGCTGATCGAAGCCGAAGGTATGAGCTGGACGGTAGTGGAAAGCTTGCCTGTTAGCGAAGACATTAAACGGCAAAGCGGGAATTACCTGGCACATATTGAGAATTACAGGAAAAGCCTGGAAAACCTTGCTGCCTGCGGGCTGAAGGTGATCACTTATAATTTCATGCCGGTGCTGGACTGGGTACGTACAGATATCAGTTATACTATGCCCACCGGGAGCAAGGCGCTTTATTTTGAGCGCGCCGCTTTTGTGGCATTTGATCTTTTTATGCTGAAAAGAAATAGCGCTGAAAAAGATTACACCACAACTGAAATTGCCGCGGCAGAACAATGGCTGCACACACATACCGAAGCGCAAAAAGAAAAGGTATTCCGGAACGCCTTATTAGGTTTGCCGGGTAGCACCGGGCGTTTTACACCGGAAGAAATTTTGGCAGCGTTAGCAACCTACAGGGATATTGACGCATCGAAATTAAAGGAGCACTTATTTTATTTTTTGGGAGAAGTAGTACCGGTGGCGGAAGCACTGGGCCTGAAACTGGCCATACACCCGGATGACCCGCCTTACCCTGTATTAGGACTACCGCGCGTGGTGGGCACGGAACAGGATCTTCTCAACATCGTCAATGCGGTGCCTTCACCAGCCAATGGTTTGTGTTATTGTACGGGATCCCTGGGTGTGCGACCCGGCAACGACCTGGTAGGGATCATCCGGCGATTGGGAACGCACATCCATTTTCTTCACCTGCGCAATACCCGGCGGGATGCCTTCGGAAACTTTTTTGAAGCCGGTCATTTAAACGGGGATGCAGATATGGTGGCTATTGTACGTGAACTGTTACTGCTGATGAAACAACGGAATGTGGCTTTACCTGTACGCCCGGATCATGGTCACCAGATGCTCGACGACCTGGAGAAAACCACTTACCCGGGTTATTCATGTATAGGAAGATTGAAGGGACTTGCGGAACTCCGCGGGTTGCAGGCGGGGCTGGCCAGTGTGTTGCATGCCTGAAAAAGTTTTTAGCATGCTTTGCTGATACACCGGCGTTCCCATGGCTTTTACCTTCCGGAACAGGCGTTTTACCGGATAATACTTGGAGGGTGCATCCACCGGCCTGTAAATTCGTTGAAAAAAAGCGATGGAAAACCCGCATAGCAAAATCAGTCCTACTGCGAAAATGGCCGCTTATTGGAAATCTTTATCGGATATTCCTTTCTCAAAAGAAATTGCAGTTGCCCTGCAGGCAGAACAAACCACGCTGCAGTCGCTCGGCGATAATATAAATGCCATGGCTTCTTTTTCTCCTTTAATACTGGAAGCCAGGTATAAATCTATTGATGCGGCGCTCATGAAAAGCGGCGCGCAGCACGTTATGGAACTAGCCTGTGGCTTATCGCCACGGGGATTGCAGCTTGCAGCGGCAGGGATTCAATATATAGGAACGGATTTACCGGAAATACTTGATGAAAGCCGTCCCGTAATAAACAGCATAGGGTGGAGGCAGGGATTGCCGATGCAGCATATTCATTTCCAGGCGGCCAATGTATTGGATAAAGTCCAGCTTGAAAATGCTGCCGGGCATTTCCATGGAAAAGTATTTGATATCTGTAACGAGGGCCTGCTGATGTATTTGAATGTCGGGGAAAAAAAGGTCATGGCAGCCAATGTACACGGACTGCTTAAAGCTTCCGGCGGTTGCTGGATCACGAATGATGTGCTGTTTTCGGATATACGGAAACAATTATTTGCCGCACTTACGGAAGGCCGGAAAGAGTTATATAGTTCGGTGCTGGGCAATATTTCAGAACAGGTAGGAAGAAGCATTACAGCAAATGATTTTGCGGATGAAGCTGCCGCCATGTCTTTTTATGAAGCTGCTGGTTTTGACATTGAAAAGATCCCGTTCTATGATAGAAGTTACCCGCTTTCTACGCTGCACCTGGTTCCCGACAGAGCGCAGGAGTGGGTGTTGGAGATTTTAACACAGGCAAGCACCTGGATACTTCAGCCGAGGCCATAATGAATGAAGACGCTTGTAAACGGATAATTGAAAAGTGCCAACGGATACTTAATGTTTTTCACAGGTAAAAGTAAAGGGTATATTCTTGTACCGGGAGACTGTTCCCTTGTTGCCGGTAACGGAGAACAGGCTGCCAGTTACTTTCACCCTCTTTTTTGGCTACATTTTGAGTAATAAAAAGTAGCAGTTTATATGAAGAAAAATACCGTAAAAACATTGGAAAGCTTTTCAGCATTTAACACCTCGCTGAACGCAGAAGAAATGCAGCAGGCCAAAGGCGGCCAGGGATTTACCATGATCAAGTTTTCCACGGAGATCACTGCTGCGGGTTCCTGGATCACAGAAGATTATTATGTGGATGGAAAGTATTCCTACTCTTCCACTAGCCCCGATAATTGCCAATGATCCATTGTTTGCAGGCTGAACGTGGCAATCATCATTCTGCCTCTTCCAGGTAAGGGAAATAAATTTCAACAATAGTTCCCGTGCCGGCGTTCATATCC
>NZ_DATMTE010000538.1:0-4600 GCF_035564935.1 Chitinophaga sp.
GGTAAAATTTTAAATATCTGTAACAAACTGAAAAAAAGATTTTGAGAATTGAAAAAATCTCTTAATTTTGCGCTCTCTTTCAACGAGTTACTTTATTGAAAGAATGTTTTTTGAAAGATGCCAGCATAGCTCAGTTGGCCAGAGCTACTGATTTGTAATCAGTGGGTCGGGGGTTCGAATCCCTCTGCTGGCTCATCGGTTTTTATTTGGTGATACAGATGCGCCGGATGACAAAATCAAAAGATAGTTAGGGCAGGTTCCAGAGCGGCCAAATGGGGCGGACTGTAAATCCGCTGACTACGTCTTCATAGGTTCGAATCCTATCCTGCCCACAAAACAGCGTGTTCCGCTTTTGCCCTTCGCAGAGGCGGAACATAGTTGTGAGTAGAAGGTGAGTTATTCAGAAGTAGTAGACAATACCCTAAACCTGTGGTACAACAGCCTTATAAAGCTCTTATTTTTATTCTAATAATTCTATAAGTGGAAAGTTGCAGTGTTGTTTGCCGGAAGCTTAGTGAATTAAAAAATGCGGGAGTAGCTCAGTTGGTAGAGCGACAGCCTTCCAAGCTGTAGGTCGCGGGTTCGAACCTCGTCTCCCGCTCGTATTTTTAAGCAATTTTTCAAGCTGTTGTAGCTCAGGGGTAGAGCACTTCCTTGGTAAGGAAGAGGTCGAGAGTTCAATTCTCTTCAACAGCTCAATGAATTTTAGAAGAATAGTTGTAGTGAGTTTTTCAATCGCCTCAACAAACTCCATAAAATTCGAATTTCGGAATTCGAATTTGTAAATTCTGCACTCCGAAATTAAAACTTAGCGTTGTAGCTCAATGGAAGAGCAACCCATTTTTATTTAGGGAAGGCCATGAGTTCAATTCTCATCAACGGTACAAGTTTGTAAAACCGTTTTTTTAAAACAACAATCAATACAATCTTTACAAACCATCTAAAAAGAAAATACAATGGCAAAAGAAACCTTCAAGCGGGATAAACCCCACGTAAACATTGGTACCATCGGCCACGTGGATCATGGTAAAACTACTTTGACTGCTGCCATTACCACAATTTTGGCAAATAAAGGTCTGGCAGAGAAGAGAGGATATGATGAGATCGATGCTGCTCCTGAAGAAAAAGAAAGAGGTATTACTATCAATACAGCTCACGTTGAGTATCAGACAGCTGCTCGTCACTACGCTCACGTTGACTGTCCTGGTCACGCTGACTATGTGAAGAATATGATCACCGGTGCTGCTCAGATGGACGGTGCTATCCTCGTGGTGGCAGCTACAGATGGTCCTATGCCGCAAACAAGAGAGCACATCCTGCTGGCCCGCCAGGTAGGTGTACCTCGTATTGTAGTATTCATGAACAAAGTTGACCTGGTAGACGATCCTGAACTGCTGGAACTGGTAGAGATCGAAATTCGTGATCTGCTGTCTTCTAACGGTTTTGATGGTGACAACGTTCCGGTTATCCAGGGTTCTGCAACCGGCGCTCTCGCTGGCGACGAAAAATGGGTGGCTGCTATCGACCAACTGATGGAAGCTGTTGATACTTACATTCCGCTGCCTCCTCGTCCGGTTGATCAACCGTTCCTGATGTCAGTAGAAGACGTATTCTCTATCACCGGTCGTGGTACCGTTGCTACAGGTCGTATCGAACGCGGTCGTATCAAAGTTGGTGAGAACGTTGAAATCGTAGGTCTGCAGGAAGAACCACTGAAATCTACTTGTACTGGTGTTGAGATGTTCAAAAAACTCCTCGACGAAGGTGAAGCAGGTGATAACGCTGGTCTGTTGCTCCGCGGTATTGAGAAAACCCAGATCCGTCGCGGTATGGTTATCTGTGCTCCGGGTTCTATCAAACCTCACTCTGAATTTAAATGCGAAGTATACGTACTGAGCAAAGAAGAAGGTGGCCGTCACACTCCGTTCTTCAACAAATACCGTCCTCAGTTCTACTTCCGTACAACTGACGTAACCGGTGAAGTTGAACTGGCTGCAGGTGTTGAAATGGTTATGCCTGGTGATAACGTTAGTCTGACAGTTAAACTGATCCAGCCTATCGCTATGGACAAAGGTCTGAAATTCGCTATCCGCGAAGGTGGTCGTACAGTAGGTGCCGGTCAGGTAACTGAAATCCTGAAGTAAGCCACTCAATTATATTAAAAGCCATTAGCTTTGGCGATTAAATGTCACAACTTTTTTATATGTTTGCTGACGCTGAAAGCTGAGTGCTAATGGCTTTATACACGGGTATGGTGCAACGGTAGCATACGGGTCTCCAAAACCTTTGATCTGGGTTCGAATCCTAGTACCCGTGCAGGGTTTAAAAAAATATTAAATGGTTGAATTGTTGTTATTATAAAATAAAACAAGTCAACCATTTTTTAGGCTTTAAACAATTGACCATAAATAGTTAACTTTATATAATGAATAAGATCAGAAACTATTTCCGAGAGTCTTATCATGAATTGGTTTACAAGGTGTCCTGGCCTACGTGGCAAGAGCTCCAGTCTTCTACCATGATCGTGCTGATAGCAACAATATTTGTTACCGCACTGGTATGGGGTATGGATGCCGCTTCCAACTTCGTGTTAAGTCACTATTACCAAATTTTCAAAGCTAAATAAATGGATGCAGCCAATCTTCCTGCTCAGGAAACAAAGTGGTATGTACTCCGCGTTGTTAGTGGCAAGGAAAAAAAAGTGAAGGAATACCTGGATATTGAAGTTCGTCGCTCCGATTGGGGCAACGTGATCAGCCAGATCTTCCTGCCGGTAGAAAAAGTTTATAAAGTGCAGGCTGGTAAAAAGGTAATGCGCGAAAAAAACTTCTATCCCGGCTATGTGATGATAGAAGCAGTAGATGGTAAAATGACCGATGAGGTAATACAGGCTATACGTAACGTATCCGGTGTTATTCACTTCCTCGGAAAAGAAAAACCTATCGCACTCCGCAAAGCAGAAGTGAACAAAATGCTGGGTAAAGTGGACGAACTGAGCGATCAGGGATTAACCATGAGCGAACCCTTCATTGTGGGCGAAACCATTAAGATCATTGATGGTCCGTTCAACGACTTCAACGGTGTGATCGAAGAGGTAATTGAAGACAAGAAAAAACTGAAAGTAACTGTAAAGATCTTTGGCCGCGCTACACCGGTAGAGCTGAACTTTATGCAGGTAGAAAAACTTTCATAGTAACTTATATACATCTTTATTGAAAAGCGTTCCGTTTGTGCGGAACGCTTTTTCTCGTTTATCGCATATGCCCTATATCTGTTGATATGAAATCAGTGATTGTTGTAATGCTCGGATGCCTGTTGGCTGGTGCCGCAGGGGCTCAGTCCGGGAAATCCAGACAGGTTAAACCGGCCGCAGCTGCGGCAATTGTTGCCATCCCGGAAGAGGCCACAACTTCTCCGGCGGTGATCGCGAAATGGCTGAAAGCCCATACAGGGAACGCTGTGGCGTTGCAACAAGCCCTGTTTAACTGGATGGCTACGCACATAACCTATGATGTGGAAAACATGAACCAGGTAAGCAGTTACCGGGATTCGGCGGCTGCGATGCTTAAAACACTGCGCACCCGCAAAGGGGTGGCTACCGATTATGCGGTTTTATATGCGCAGGTATGCAGGGAAGCGGGAGTGCCGGCTATTGTAGTAACCGGCTATGGCCTGCAGAATGGCATTCCTACCGGTTCGCACGATTGGGTGGTGGTGAAGAACGGAAGCCAGTGGTTGATAACGGACCCCACCTGGGGAGCCGGGGTGGTGGATAACGGCCGTTTTACCAGGGGAATTAACTGGACCTGGTTCCGGGCGGCGCCGCAGGTAGCGGTAAAAACCCATATGCCTTATGACCCGATGTGGCAGATGCTGCCTTTCCCTTTACGTCATGATGAGCAGGGTAGCCAGGCTTTTGCCGCAGCGGCAAAACGCCCTGTTTTTGCTTATAATGATACGTTGAGCAACTGGTTCCGGCAATCGCGGTTGCAGCGGCTGGAGTATGCTGCAGCGAGGATCCGCCGGTTCGGAGGAGCAGCCAATCCTTTTATCATGGCAGAGCTGGATTGGATGGATCAGTCGATCAAGGTGCTGGCCAACAACCAGGAAATTGAGGCACGTAACCGGAGAGTGGATGAATTTAACGGGCTGAACCGAAATTATAAAGCTATTGCGCAGTTATATAATGAATATGTGGATTTCAAGAACCGGCGGTTTACGCCGGAAGTAAAGGATGAAGTATTAAAAAAGATGATCGGGGAAATAGCGGTGAAGCTGGGGGCAGCTGAAAAGGTGCTTTCAGGGTTACAGGGTAGTGATGATGTGACCATGAAGGAGAATATAGCAGAATTACAGCGGGCGCTTGCGGAGATGAAGGACAAGGTGGGGAATGAGCAGCAGTTTGTGAATAAGTATATAAAAACGGAGAGGGGAAAGCGTAAGGAATTGTTTTATATACAAGTGGCAGATAAGTTGTAACTTTGCCGGCTTCGGACGGTAAGGAAATTTTATGGGAAATGCAATAGATTTGTAAAAAAAATCTGATCCAGAGCAAAAAGAATGCCCAATTTCAAATACTTTTTGACAAGTTCATAATAAT
>NZ_DATMTE010000539.1:0-6440 GCF_035564935.1 Chitinophaga sp.
TGGACAGGTAAAACTGTACTCTGCCGGTTTATCGCTGCAATTGAATCTTGTTGGGAAAAAACGCTGATCTATCCTGTAAACAATCATTATCCTGCTTTGTTATCTTTCTGATACAATACCTGCTACCTGATGTGGCACGGCATTTTCTGCATTTTTAGTCACTAAAAGATTTGATTATGAACAACAAAAAAAATAAAGCAGGAAAGGAAGATAAACAAGTTCCCCAAAAAGAGGAGGACCAGTTCCCGGGTTACCCGGAATATCCTGCCAGTGAGGATATCATGAACAGGAAAAACAGGGATAAGGAGGTGGATCTTGATATTAATGAGGTAACCGGTTCATTCCGCAGAAACAGTGAATTGCCGCCGGATAAGAAGAAACCCAAAGAAAACGAGGAACAGGAAGAAACCTGGAGGCAGGATAAAACAGGAGAAGACCTTGACATCCCCGGGGCAGAACTGGACGATGACTCAGAGAATATCGGTGAGGAAGACGAAGAGAATAATATTTACAGCATAGGAGGCGACAGGCACGAAGATCTGGAAGAAGACAATGGTGAGTTCCTTGACCCGGATGAAGAGAAGTATTAGCGTTTATAACAGCGGTGTAAGAAGCCGGCATACGGCGTCCATAAACCGTTTTAAAACGTTGCGTTTATTCCAGCGTGTTTCCTGTACAGGAACCGAATATAAAAGGTCTTCTTCAAACACTTTATTTAGCCGGGTTGCCACTTCATTGTCATAGATCAAAGCGCCTATTTCGCAATTCAGGTAAAAGCTGCGGTTATCGAAATTAACGGAGCTTACCCAGGCAAGGTTATCATCTATCACCATTGTTTTGGCGTGAATAAAACCACGGGTATAAAAAAAGATCCTTACACCGGCTGCCAGTAAAGGTTTCAGATAGGAGAGAGCGGCATGTTGTACAATGTAGGAATCGCCTTTCAACGGCAGCATCAGCTGTACATCTTTACCAGACAAAGCGGCCATTTGCAGCGCTGTAAGCAATTCTTCTGTAGGAATGAAATAGGGGTTGGCGATCCTGATCCTTCTTTTAGCAATATTAATAGCCATCAGGATGCTTTGCATAGCAATAGGCCACTCTGAATCAGGCCCGCTGGCAACAATATCCACGAAACAGGTACCGGTAAGGTCCGACCGGCCAAAGAACGGTGCAGCAAAAGGAAATACCTCCTTGCTGCAATAACGGTAGCTCATCAGGAACTGCAGTTGTAAAATATTCACAGCATCCCCCTCAATTTTCAGATGTGTGTCGCGCCAGAAAGTGGCGTGTTTCCCGTTATTTATATACCGTTCATCGAGATTAATGCCTCCTACGAAGCCAACCCTGCCATCTATTACAATAATTTTCCGGTGATTCCTGTAATTGGCATTCAGGTAAAAATCGACCAGTACGGGAGAGAAAGGATATACACTGGCACCATGCGCTTTTAACCGCTCAGGGATATCACCGATCCGGTCGCTTCCCATATCATCGTAGAGAAAGCGCACCTGTACGCCCTGATTTAATTTTTCGATCAGGATATCTGTTACCTGGTTGCCTACATCATCTGCGGCAATCATGTAGTATTCGATATGAATATGATGTTGCGCAGCACGCAACGCACTGAAAACCGCGGGGAACTTTTCTTCCCCGTTGATCAGTAATTGTACCCTGTTGTTCTTACTTAAAATAGATTGCCGGGTATTCAGCAGCATGGCGGAAATTTCCTGTTTATTCCCTGCAAGCCGGCGGAGTTCCACCTGCGTTTGCTCTATTAACGGCTTTTGCGACTCCCAATACCTGGAAAACAATACCTCATCTTTACTGCCCTTTAGTGTAAACCTTCTTCTTTTGCGTAAATCACGCCCCAGGTAATAATAAACGATCAAACCCACCACCGGAATGAATACGAGCACAAGGATATAACCGACTGCCTTTACCGGGTTGCGGTTTTCAAGCAGTATAGTGGCAATTAAACCAATGAAAATAAGGATCAGTAAAACAATACTGCCTATTTTGATGTAGATATGCCATTCAGCGCCTGTTAGATAACCGATCAGTGTTCCCACCAGTAAATAGTATTTAAGCTGTAAGACAAGATACTCAATATTAACACGTTTCTGTTAAAATGGTTACAGGCTGCTTTCCCTGCCTTTCCCGTATTACTCCAAAAAAACAATTTATTCTGCTGTGATTTCGAGTATGTTGCTGCTCAGAGATCTGCCATTGCCAGGGACCAGCTGAATGCCTTCTTTCATCAGGAAATCGCCGCTGTAAAGCTTATCGAAGTGATAGGACGAATGTGTACCCGGGAAAAGATTTATTTCATTGATATGGTAGCGCTTCTGAGGGTCTAATCCCTGAAGCTTTACCTGGGTGAATACGTCATTTTTGGCAATGTTCATCAGGTAACTGAAAACAATAGCTTTCTGCTGATCATCGGTTGTATACTGGAACACTGCCCTGTTTTCCTTATAGGGAGAAATAAGCCGGTAAAGATTGCCATACCACACAATATCACTGATACGGTTATACGTAGCCACGGCATCATGACTGAATTGTAATTCCTTTTCTGTAAAATCATCTACTTTAATATCATATCCCAGTTTACCCATCATGGCAACATCTGTACGGAACTTCAGGGATTGATTGCCCCAGTTGGTTACATGTGCCGCTATTGTATTGGCAGGGAAGAAGTGTGAATAACCGTATTGGATATAAATCCTCTCCAGTCCGTCGGTATTATCGCTTGGCCAGAACTCAGTAAAGTATTTCATGGCGCCATAGTCTGTACGGCCGCCACCGCCGGAACAAAGCATGATAGGCAAATGCGGATATTTCGCTCTTACCCTGTCCAGTACTTTATAAAGACTGCGGGTATATTCAATAAAAAGATGCGATTGTTTTTCTTTCAGATAAGGAGAATAGGTGTTGGTTAACATACGGTTACAATCCCATTTAATATAGGCGATGCCAGGGTTTTCCGCCATTGTTTTATCTATAACATCATACACGAAATCCTGTACTGCAGGATTGGTAAGATCAAGTACCATCTGGTGGCGGTAATAATTCTCTGCGCGGTTCGGTAACCGGAGTACCCAATCCGGATGCTTTGTATACAATTCGCTTTTCGGGTTTACCATTTCCGGTTCCAGCCATATTCCGAATTTTATACCTTGCTTTTCTGCTTCCTGAACAAGATAGCCCAATCCATGCGGCAGTTTTGTGGTGTTTGGTTGCCAGTCGCCCAGACCTGCATTGTCTGCATTACGGGGGAATTTATTGGCAAACCAGCCATCATCAAGCAAAAACAAATCTACTCCTAATTTTTTTGCACCACTGAAAAGGCTGACCAGGCGTTGTTCGTTGAAATTCATTCCAGTTGCTTCCCAGTTATTAAGTAGCGTTAATCGCCTGGTACGACCGTCAAGTATGCCATAGTTGAGTGCCCAATGATGGAAGTTACGGCTGGCTTGTCCTTTTCCTTTATTGGAGAGAGTGAAAATGAAGGCGGGCGTGGTAAATATTTCGCCAGGCTTCAACGAATAATCGCTGGCATATGGATTAATCCCCGAATTAATGTGCAATGTGTTGTGTTCATCTACCTCAAATCCAAATTTAAAATTTCCTGTCCAGGCCAGCGTGCCAGCCAGTACATCACCACTTTCTTCTTCTGCAGGATGATTTAAAGACAGCAGGAATAAAGGTGATTGCAGCATATTGGCCCTAACGCCCAGCTTACTGTCGAGGATCTTCATTCCCGTGGTAAGGTATTGTTCCTGCATACCGGCTTCTTTTGCCCAGTCGCCGTGAAATTGTGTTAGCCAGTATTTATTTGCCTTCAGGTGCAGCATGGAAGAGGCATAGGCCGTTATCTGCACCGGTTTTTTCTCGTTATGTTTTATCTCCGTCCATGCTTTGATGATATCTTCTTTGTAGTAGGCTTCAAAGTGGAGGATAACGGTTACCGGGTATACGGGATCCTTCAGTGTAACGGAAGTAGCGGTCACATCGTCGTTTGTTCTTGAAGAAGTATGGGTGTCATATTTTAATTCCAGAGATGGATTACCATCGTTGTGCACTATCCGGATAGCCGGATCCAGCAGGCTTTCCATCCCGGCGGTTACATAGGCTTCCTGTTTTCCTGTTGCCAGGGTGTCTGCTAAAGCCGGCTGCAGCTGCTGACCGAAGTATTGCTGGATTAACCGGCCATCCCGGTTAACATGGTATTCCAGGCTGATATTGCGGGTAGCTATACGGATATTTTTCTCCTGTGCCCATGCCCATTGGGTTAACAGTATAAAGCTTATGCAGAGCAGTTTTTTCATTATTTAAATATTTTTACTACGGGGAATAAGCGTACAAAATACAAATAAAAAGAAAGGATGTATATGGTTAACAAGTACTTTTCCCAATAAAAGATATCCCGCGCAGAAATGAACTAAAGTTGCCCGGTATTGCTGGGGAAATATGGGGAAGCACCGTTTTTTTGCTGTGGTGAATATCTGGGGGTTAGCTATCGGGATCACGATTGTATTATTGATTGGCGCATATACCCGGGGAGAGTACCAGGTGAACCATTTCATTAAAAATAATGACCGTATTTTCCTTTTAAAAAATAAGTGGGCCAACCCGGAAACGGCAGTATAGTTTGTAACGTTAGGATTACTAACTAAATTATTACAGGATAATTATCCATTGCTTATAGAAAAGGCTTATGCGCACGATGTAGTAGGGAAGTTGATAAAGATCCAGTCTTTTGATGGCAGGAATGATAAAAGATCTTCCTTTTAATACTGGTAGGGATGATCATTTTGGGAATGACGCACCGGCTTGGCGCCACTAACCCGGTGAAGAGCCTGAGAACAGAATAATGCTTACTTTAGTAAGTGTTTAAATTTACTGACATGGCTACCCAGATTATTATTGTACTTGTCCTTACCATGTTTATTAATGGGATGACGACTATATCATATGCTGTCAGGCTGGTAGGTGTAAAAACAGGAAGAATTGCCATTACCTTTTCCCTTTTTAATATTGTTGTTCTTTTATCCCGTACGGCTAATACCTTGCAGGCGCCGTTACTGGCCAAAACGGTAGAGCAAGATCTGAAACAAGGGGTTTCATCTAACCCCGGTATATTCAGGTATATTATTTTATCGTGTACAGTTGGAGCAGTAATGGGCGCTTTGCTGATACCCACATTTCAACGGTTGCTGACAAAGGCGGTATCGCATTTCAGTGTACATAAATCTATCCCAAAGTTATTTTACGTTGGCTTATCCGGTGTAGGAATGCAGTTTGTTAAGGAAAGTATGAAGATGCCGACAAAAGAGCAGTTCCTGGAACTTCCTGCACACCGGGATATGCCGTGGCGTATTTTTATCTACAATGTGCTGGCAAGTGCCATAATAACCATTGCTGTTCTATCGTGTGTATATGCTGCATATTTAAACCCTGAGTATAGAACAACTGCCAGTAATTTATCCGGTGTTATAAATGGTGTAGCAACGGTGTTAATGGTGTTATTTATAGATCCGCATTTATCTATCCTTACAGATGATGTTGTATTAGGCAAGCTTTCACAGGGATCATTCAGGAGATTTGTTTCCTATATGGTAATTGCGCGTATTGCAGGAACCGTAGTGGCGCAGTTGTTGTTATTTCCCTGCGCGCAACTGATAGCCTGGCTGGCAGAAAAAGTATAATTCTGTTCACAATTGATTAACAGTTTTTTGATATTTTCTGTGTTTTTTTGAAGATGAATTTTAACCCACGAAAATTATTTGTCATTGTTGGTAACCCTCATTCCGGCAAAATGAGAACGCTGCAGTATTTATTTAGGAGGAAGCAATTTTACCTCTTCAAACAACCGATAAAGCTGGATGCTTTATGGAGTGAGAAATTCATTGTGGTAAATGCCCGGAGTCCTTATTCCCGGGCGGATGAGCAGCTCCATCGTATCAGATCTGTTATACAGTACCATACCGTATCGGACACCTCCTTTCTTATTAACCTCAACCTGGTGCTGGACAATAGCCAATTCGATATACGGAAGATCCTGTCTTATTTTAACCAGTCTGCCTTCGAGATTTATTATTTCGTATTATACTCAAGCTGGTTTGATAAAAGAGTGGTTTGCCGGGAGCATATAGTACAATTGGAACAGCTGGTGGAAAATGGCAGTATTCACATTTTAGAAAGATTGGTAACCCAGTCGGGGCTGCGGTTCAATGAAAGGGTAGAGGAGTTGAAAGAGGCTATAGGAAGGATATTGGGTTTGGTAGTAGATTCGGGAGAGTGATTTTGCTTATAGTATACTGCGCCACATTTAAGCGCAAAAAAAACGGAACTACCAGCTTTTATACTGATCTTTCCGTTTCTGTGGAAAGGATTGTCGAATTTTTTGGAGGATTTTGAAGCGTTAAATAATTTGG
>NZ_DATMTE010000540.1:0-16097 GCF_035564935.1 Chitinophaga sp.
ATCCCCTGCGTTTACCTCGTGTGCCGCAGCCAAACCATGGCGGAGGCCCGTTTCTGGATAGAAACACAAACTATTCATGTATTGATAGCCGGCGATTATAATGATCCGCTTTCTCCGCCAATGCACATAACGGGCGTACTACCGGTTTTGATGATGGTGTATAACGATGCACCAACATCCGCAGGATTTGATTTCCTGCCTGTAGCGCTCCTGCAGTTGCCTTTCACGGCCAACGCATTAAACGAGGTGTTTTCTAAAATATACAAGACTATAGAAATGGAAGCAACTACTTACCCCACTCAATTTCCGGCAGATTATTTTACGCTGAAAACACAGGATCGTTTTGAAAAAGTATTTTATGACGAACTGCTGTATGTAGAAGTAATGGATGATCATATCATGCTGCACCTCCGGGATCAGAAGCTGGTCACCAGCGAAAAGCTGGACTGGATCATTTCCCAGTTGCCGGCAAATGCCTTTATGCGGGTGCATCACTGGTTTGTAATAGGGTTTCGCCATATTACATTACTGGCGGAAGATCATGTAATGATTGGAGAGGCCAGGATAACCCTGACAAAGGAAATGAGGAAGGAACTGGCCAGGAGATACCAGCTGCCTATGGAGTAACGCCTGTTTGCAAACCTGCCAGTATCTTTCCTGCCACGCCGGCAGCATCTTCATCGTAAGCATGTCCGCCGGGAAGGATCAGTTTTTCATACCGGACATTCAATGCCGAAAAGTTGAAATCTTTTTCCTCTGCCCCAAAAACCAGCAGCAACGGCTTGTTGGTAATTTTATTCATCTCGGCCGGAACACTCATCCCCTTATTACTGGATTTGCCCAGCATATCCGAAAGATGTACCTCCATGTCGGTATAAAGCGAGGGCGACAGGAATACCAGGTGCTTTACTTCCCCGGCTACTTCCGGTGGCAAACTGGTGTAAATAAACGGGAGCACATCTGCGCCCAGTGAATACCCGATCAGCACCACGCCATGACTACCACCCCATTGCCCCTGGTAATGGGTGATCAGGGAGGCGATATCCTTTGCCGCCTGCTGGGGCGACTTCTTACTCCAGAAATACTTCAACGCATTTAAGGCTACTACGGGGTAGCTTTTCTGACGGAACGATTCAATTACGTTGGCGGAAAATTTCTTCATACCGCCATCTCCCGTTATATACAGGATCAACGGAGCCGTGCTGCCGGCGGTTGGCGCCTTAACAACTACCGGCAGGTTATTGATCCCGCTCTGTGCTTTTGATTGAAATATTGTAAATAAGAAGAAAAAGCTAAACAGCTTTGATACCCTGAACAACTTGCCTGCTATCATATATTAAATTAACGCCTGTTTGTAAAACAAAATCCGTTCCGCGATTGTTCGCCCCGCTTAAGGCTGCATTACTTTGCTCAATGCAGATGGTAATTGTATCAGGTCAAAGTCATGTTCGTACACCAGGTATTTGTTGGTCCACTCAGTGGCATATTTTTCCTTAAACTCCCGTAAACCTTGGTAGTGCCGGAAGAAACGCAGTTTTTCATACGCATACTTCACCATTTTTTCCGCGGTATTTTCCGGTTGAATAATGCCGGACATCGGCACCATCCCCAGGTTCAGGTAGTGCAGTTCTTTTTGTTGTGCATCCTGGATCAGCGCAATGATGAGTGCATCCATTACGCCGCCGGGAGCATCGGCGCGTTTCCGGATCAGGTCGTACGTACATTCACCTGGAGCATAGTCCGGAATTATATTAAGGAAGGCCGCTACTTGTCCCTCTGCATCGGTTACAGTAATAACATCCTGGTTCCGTATCACATCTTCATCAAACAAACCCTGTGAAAAGGTGAGCTCTTTTACTTCATATTGATGCAGCCATTCATCGCTTACAACCTTTAAAGCATGCAGCATTGCGGGTGACTGTGGCGCTGCATGGAAAGCTGTTACATAGCCCTTGTTAGCCAGGCTGTTCAGCCCGTTGCGCAGCGATTTTTTATCCTTACCACTCAGGGTAAAATCCCGGATATCCATGATGGCTTCCTGCCCAATCAGCATCTTTTTCTTTTTCAGATGACTAAAATAATAGGTGCTGTCTTCATCTACCCTGTAAAACGCGGGCCGGAGGCCCATTTTCCGGCATTGTTGTTCAAATTCTTCAAGTACCAGCAGTTTATTATCTTCACTGCACACGGGTTCTTCCAGTACAATCGCAAAACTGCCGGCCACGCGGTAAGCAATAAAACCTTCATACTGTTCGGACACGAACAATAATTTGTCCTGCCCTATTTTAAAGTAGTCCATGGGAGAATCGCCGTACTGGCTCAGGTAAAACCGCGCTTTCTCCAGGCTGGTATTGGTTTGCTGCGTAACATGCAGGTAAGGTCGTATGATAGTGTAAAACAGGAAAGCCCATGCACTTACACCCAACACGCGGATGGCCGACATAAATTCTTTCCCGAATCTGGTAACGGGCTGTAACCCGTCATCTTCCAGCAGCATAAAACAATGGAAGGCATGGCGGATAGACTGCTGCCAGGTAAAGTCTATTCCGAAGTGTCTCACATTCAAAAAATAAAAGCCGATGGTACCAAAAATCAGGACCACAAACAGGGTAGCCATTGCCGTTACTACGCCAATATTCACCAGTTGCGGATTACTTTTAACCCGGTATTGCCGCGAAGTAATAAGCAGTATAATACTGGTAACCAGGGCCAGGGATGCTTCTTCATAATCCAGCGCTTTCCCGATATGTCCGAATACCGATAGCAGCGATACAGCCAGCGCTACGATCCATGCACTGCGTAAGCCCCGGAATAAAAAGGTGGCCGTTACCAGCAGCACCAGCCCAAGAAATACCACCAGCAAATTAGTAGCATGGATGGAGGTGCCCGGAATATAAGCCCGCAATAAATGCATACGGTTAGCCAAAGGAGGGGTGAGTACCGAAAAAATATTCACCATGCCCAGCAGGAAGATCAGGATAGGTGGCAATAACCGCAATACCAGGTCGCGCCCCTTCAGGGCAAAGGCAAACATGCCGCCAACCAGCGGAAGCCAGAATTCAAACAGCCGGAATAATAAAGTGATTTCCAGCGCTTCCAGTGTACTGAATCCGTAGTTACTGAGGATATAGGCCAGCGATAATTCAATGGCGCCCAACCCGCGCAGAAAAGGAGAAATAATTAAAAAGATGGTAGCTACAATATATCCTACACAGGCCGCTTCCAGCGATGGCGTAACGCCTACTGCCAGCATGCTCAGGTACAGGTGACCCACACCGGCTACTTCTATCAGCACTGATGCTATTACGGTATTCATGAAAGCCGGCACTGATAATTGAAACGTAAATATTTCATCTACCTGCCTTGCCGCTCCCGGAAAATATTTTACGAGTAAGCGGTAGGCGCCACCTTTGGCCTGCATGGAGCGTACCAGCCAAACTACCCCGAGCAACAGTACGCAGATTGCCACAAGTCCCCATAGGGCATCCCTCATAGTACCCGCATGGAGCATGGCATATGCCACCACGGGAATGCCTACCAGGAAAACGGAAAGGATACCCACAAATCCGTAGATGCCGGAAGCCTGGTGGATCTGTTGTTTATGTAAGCCGGTGCGGCGCAGGCTTTGCGGCAAATAAGCCAGTGAGCTGATACCACCTGCCGGCAGGAATACCGATAAAAGATTGCGCTTCAGAAATAATTCCGTACTCCTGCCGGTATCCAGCTTTGCGCCTACTGCCCGGAAGCTGAATACATACATGGCCGCCTGCAACAAAATATAAGCAATGGTTACTATCACGCCAAGCACTACCCAGCCCCTGTGAGCCCTTTCAATAGCGGGGATCAGGGAATATAGTTCATGGCGCTGTGAACGGAAAAAATAAATGGCCAGCAATATAAATAATACTGCCAGCAGCTCTTTCAGGTGGAGCTTGCGCAGAAATGCCGCAGTAAAAAATTTCTTTTTCAAAGGTTCGTAGGTTTCGTTAATCTGTTGTTCGCACTAACCCGCAAAGTTATACCAACTTTTAAACGAATCCCTGTAACTGCGGGGAGTTTAAGGGGATTTTAATTTATGGAGATGATCTTCCGGCTTTTATTCCATTAGTATAACCTTCTCTGTGTGAATAAGTTCATTATTTTCCCCGATCAGCTGAAGGAAGTAGGTACCCCGGGCAAGACCAGCAGGAATATTCAGTTCATAATAGTTCCGTTGTTGCAGTGGCTGGTCGTATTTCTGGTAAATGATCCGGCGACCGGGGATATCAATAAAAGAAATAGCTTTTATATGCTGGTTCGCGCTGTAATAAATATGCAGCACGCCTCCTCTTACCGGGTTGGGCCAGATCGCAATTTCACTCCGGATGTTCTTGCCTTTCACAATGCGCACCGGGCTGTAGAAGAAGGAACCATCGGTCATGATGACTTTAAGACGGTAAAAAATAAATCCGTCATTGGCTGGTGCATCCGTTGCATCATATCCCACCGGGAAAAAGCTGATCCCGCCGGGAGATTTGCTGGCCACAAACCCGAGGGAGTCGAACGTTTGACCGGTTGCAAATTTTCTTTCAATGGCAAACCCACGGCAGAAATATTCCCTTCCGGTGATCCAGTGCAGCAGTACGGTATCTTCATCGGTGAAGCTGCGGGTGGCACTGAAAAAGTTCAGCGTTGTTTGGTTGGGGCTGTTCACCGTTTCAGCCACCAGGCTGGTGAAGTAATTGGTGGTGCGCAGATGTTGAAAAGTACGGCTTACAAATACCTTTTGTCTGTCGGCGGCGCCTGTGGTATACGGACTGGGGCCGGCAGGAGCCGCCCGCTGTGTGGCCAGGTCCCACGAGGTGTCTATAAACCTTGCCAGGTAGGCGGTGTTCCGGTTTGCTTCATACGACGGTCCTTCGTCTGAGATGTCGTATGCCAGGTGAATACTCAGAGCTGCATCCGGTTCAGAAACATCCACATTCCAGGTTTTATTTACACTGGTCAGCACCAGGTTCGCACCATCTGTAAGATGTTGCCTCACACTATCGGAAACGCCTGCACGAATAGTGGCAGTTGCACCCCGGTTTTCCAATGCTAACGGTGTAAAGCTGGATGGCCGCGTACCAATGGGGAAAACAACCGTATTGCCGGCGCCGGAAATACGGCTGCGGTAAAGGGCGCCGCTGCCAAAGCTGCCACCTGTAATGATAAAGTGATCCTGGGAGTAGTTCCGTATGTCGCCCGGCGTATGATGGCCTATCACCAGGTTCCATCCATTGAGAAATACATATCCCTTCTTAAGATCCAGGGTATTTACAATTTTCAGGTCGCTGAGATCATCTAAAAAAATACCCGGTGAATTTTCCACACTCAGATTCGGAAAACTGGCTCCCTGTGAAGATGCAGCGTTATAGCCGCCACTGATATACTGGTACAGTGCAGGATTGGTTTGCATAAAGCGGAATAATCCCCCCGAAGCGCTGTACCCATCAATGCTTTCATCCAGTATAGCTGCATTATTGCCGTTACGCCAGCGTAATCCATAAAAATTCACCACCGACCCGGTTACTGCACGTATGTTTCCCTCATTGACCATGTCGCCAAAAACGGCAATGGTATCTGTACTGAATATGCCCATTTTACTGTTGGGATGTAACCAGGTAACAGATTGTCCCCTGGCTACAGGGGAGGCTGCCAGGAGCAATAAAATGGATAATATGGAGCGGTAGTGTTTTATAGAAATTGTTTTAATACCCGATAACCGTGACAAATATTTTGGTGGTGTTTGCGATGCTTGGTTCCAGTCCGTCGAGGATACTTAACAGCACTACTGTAGATGCCCTGCTTTCAGTAAGAATGAAATTTATTTTTGTTAAACTATAGCCAAGTATGGTCACCAGCGGTGCATTGGTATAGTCAGCGCCGCCCTTGGCAGTGGCTTGTATCGACAGGATTTTAGTAAACCCTGCGGAGGAAATATCGATGGATAATTGCCCGCTGGTAAGCGGTGTGCCGGGCTGGCTTACCGAATCGGCCCATATTTTTATGGACTGTGATATTACGCCGGCGCCGTTGTAAAACACCGGTGCGCTTGCAGCTCTTACCACGTTCCCGCTTGCATCCACCCCAAGTCCTCCAGCACCGGCAGTAACAGTGGAAGCGCTGGTAAGGTTTTCGAATCTCACCCCCGAAGTATTAGTGGTGCCGGTTTTAACATGTAGAAGCGATGATGGCGTGGTAGTACCAATCCCTACACGTCCCGTACTGGAAATGATCATCCGGTTTAAATTGCTGGTCCGGAAATTAACCGGGTTGGCAGTAGCTGTGCCAATGAACTTTGTGGCACTGTCGATGTTCGCATTGCCGCTCAGTAACCATTGATTGCTGCTAACGGCCGTGCTATCTGCTAACTTTGACCAGGAGCCATTCCGCCTTACAAGAAGGCTGCTGGCTGGTGTATAGTAAATGATCATTCCATCAGGAGAGGCGTTGAGCGGCGCTATGGTAGTATCTGTAACGCGTGGCAACAACAGCCCCTGGTTGGTAGTATTAAGTTCCAGCAATGCCGCTTTGATGGGAGAGGAGGTAGGATCTCCCAGTTTGAGTTGCTGTGCATATACAGGAATGTACAGCAACAACAGTACGCATAGCCATACGCTGCTTTGAATGCTTTTTTTCAGCATGAACAACAATTTACGGTAACAATAAATCGGTTTACTTTCTGATCACATACCAGTTGGAACCATCTGTTTGAATTGTTACATAAGTATAATTGTTGTAGATGATGTAGTTAGTGCCTCCTTCTATTTGTGCGCCTCCCTGTGGCTGCAGGGTAACTGCATTATCAATGGAGCCTGCTATTTTTTTGATGGTGTAAACGCGTCCTGCAATATTTGTTACCGGTGGTAAGGTAATCGTAACAGCGCCGGTACCGGCGTTTACAAGTAAAGTATTATCCGTTTCAGCCAAAGCCTCGTTACCGGTGGCGGTTCTTATTTTTAAAGACATTGAGCCCTGTACATCCAGGGTGGAATTTGGTTGTGTGGCTGCTCCCACGATTGCATTTTTTCCTATCGCCAGCGTATCTCTTACTGTTTTAAAACCGGCGAAGGTTTGAGTGGAATCATTTACCACACCTCTTGCTGTAGTACTCGCATCGGGGATATTAAGGGTAAGGGTGTTGGTTACACTGGTGCTGTCGAGTGAGATGTCTGTACCGGCTTTTCCTGTTTTGATATAAATAGCGGGGCCGGTTTGTCCGTTTATCCTGCGGATACCGGCAGAGAATGCAGCGGAATCCACTTCTCTTTTTTCCAGCGCACCGGTTGTTGGGTTTCGGAATAATACGGTAGTAACGGGAGTGCTTACATCCGGAGGAGCAGTAGCCAGTACCACTGCGCCGCTGATATTGGCGCCACCGGCATTTACTTTAAGGCCGTTGCCAACAGTGGCCTGGCCGGTTACGCCAAGACCGGTAACTATGCTTACGCTGTCGTTAAAGGTTTTAGTACCGCCAAAGGTTTGCGCACCGATAGACACGCCGCCGGGATTGGTGGCGTCTGCAGCCACCAGCTGTAGTACGCCTGTGGTATTGTTCAGTACCAGGCCATTGGGATCGCCGGGCGTAAGGATAAAGGCGCCTACGGTAATTGCCTTTTGTTTATTGCTGAAAGATTGCCAGTCTTCATAAGTGAGTAACCCTGTCCGTTGGGAGGCAGTACCAACAATTGGTACATTCATCGTGATAGTACTGTCTGTTGCATTGGTGGTTACCCCAAAATCGGCATTCAGGGTATCCGCCCGGATAGTGAAGCCTTGTTTGGCTATGCCATTGAGTGTTCTGATAGCATCTGTAAAAGCGGCCGGGGAAAGGTTCCGCTGGTTAATGGTACCGGTAGCAGGGTCTATCATCAGCACACTGATGAGGGTAGTGGTGGCAGGTACCTGTTTGAGCGCTACCGTTTGGGTGTTGCTGATGTTAATAGCTTCTGCCGCATTGGTGCGGATAGACAGGGGTTGGTTATCGGAAGTACCGAGGTAATTGGCCGTTGTAGTACCGGCATTCCCTTTCAGCTGCCAGCTTCCGGCGGAAGCATTAAGACTGTCCACCAACCTCGACCAGTAGCCATTACGCCGTACCATCAGGCTCTGGGTAGCAGTGTGGTAAATGATCATCCCGTCGGGTGCTGTATTGAGCGGGGCAAGTGTTGTATCCACGATCCTGGGGAGAAGCAGGCCCTGGCGTAAGCTTTCCAGTTCCAGGATAGAGGATTTATTAATGGTAGCGGGATTATCGCCGATTTTGAGCTGCGCAGATACTGCGGTGGCGAGCATCAGGAATAATAATACCAGTAAGACGCTTTTGCCGGGGTAGTTTTTTTTCATAGTAATGGTTTAAAGGTGAAAGGGGAGTTGTGTGTATAGGAAATCCTTTACCAGTTGGGGGCTGGAGGGTCACAGGTTTGACGTACAGATATACTTTAATTATTCGTTATTAAATATAACCCATATTGCCTGTTTAAAGTTGCAGAGGCATAAAAAAATCCCGGCGGGATCGCCGGGATTCAGCATTAATACTGTTGTATTAATTGTTGAGTGTTGGTCTTAATGTTCTTCCCGGTTATAGGGAACCACCAGTACGGGGATGCGGGCGTGGCGGATAATATATTCTGCGTTGCTGCCCAGCAGCATATGATCCAGGCCGGTTCTGCCATGGGTGCCCACTACCAGCATAGTAGCATTGCTTTCATGTGCCTGTACCAGGGTTTCGTTTTTAGGATTCCCGGTGCCTACTATAATGCTGATATCTTTTTTATCAGGGTAGTTTTGCCGGTATGCTTCCAGTCTTTCCTCTACTTCACGAACCCTTGCAGGGATATCGTCGGTAAATACCGGGCCGCCTTCCGGCAAACCGATGCCGATACCTATTTCCACGACAGAATAGAGGGTAACGGAAGCATTCATTTTATCGGCCAGTTCAAGGCCGGTCCTGATCAGGTTTTCTGAAAAGCTGCTCAGGTCTACTGCGATCATAATGTCTGACATATGCAGATGTATTAATTTGTGAATGTTTATTCATTATTGTTATGCTTTCAGGGCGTCCCAACAAAGGTCGAAGGTGGTATTGATCCTGCTTCTGTTAAGGGTGATGCCACTGTAATGCGTTTGTTTTACCAGTTCATTCATTGCGCCGATAATAAAGGTGAGCAATAGCCCCGTATCTGCCTGTTTAAGAAGTTGTTCTTTCTGGCCTCTTTCTATCAGGGTATAGAAGGGTGCTGAAAGCTGCAGCGCTTTTTCCCGGGTATCGTTGGTGATAAACGGTGAATGATAGCACTGCTCCATAAAAATAACTTCTTCAAAATGTTGCAGCTTATAACGCAGGATATTCAGCCAGATGTTTTTAAACCCGGGTTTGAAGGGTATTTGCGGGTTGTAACCTTTAAAAGATACTTGTACCGAATTTTCCCGGCAGGCGGCAAATAAAGCATTGATCAGCTCATCTTTTCCTTTAAAGTAAACGTATAAAGTACCTGTGGCAATACCAGCCTCCCTGGAGATGTCGCCCATGGTAACGCCCGATAATCCCTTTTCGGCCACCAGTCTGAGTGCAGCCTGGTAGATCTGGGTTACTTTTCTATCGTCTTTCCGTTTCACACTACAAATATAAGCGAATATATATTCATTTTAACGTCACAAAAAAGCCTTCGCAGTGGAAACCGCAAAGGCGCTGTAGCTAGATGATGATTAAATCAAAAACCCATTGGTTGTTTAACCGGTGGGTGATTGTTTAATGTAGTGCTGTGTTAAAAATCCTGGTCCTGGTTGTTTAATCACGGCATTGCCGGGCTTTTTCGCCAAATCAGAAAGTGCCGGTTTATCATGATGGTTGGATTACAAGCGTGCCCTGGTTATTTAACCCTGGGCTGGTAGACCACCACCGGGCTTTTTCACCAAATCAGGAGGTGCCGGTTTACCACGACGGTTGTATTACAAGCGTACCCCGGTTATTTAACCCTGACCACGGCCGGCGGCACCAGGTATATTACACAACGCTCCCGGATCATTCAATCGAATGATCAAAAATCGCTTACCTGTACACCGGTTTCAATGACAGGGAGTTTACCTGAAAACTCCCGTCGGCCTGAAAAGGCCAACAGGTGCTGTTTTGAAACTTTTTAGTTGTATGCATTTTCAGTTATCAGAAGATCACTGAACAGGTAACAATATTAGCCGCATTTACAGTGCAGAGCGTTAATTAAACCTAAACAAGAATGGTAATAACGGAAGAAAAGTCCGGGCAAAAAGAAACCTCTGCCGATGACATACAGCAGAGGTGTTTAAAACATTCACATGGCATCTGCGGCATCGCGTCAGATGCAGATAACACATTATAGCCTGTTATTGAGCTAAATAAGATGATTGCTGAATTTGGAAAGTTACTCTTTGCTTAGTGATCGTAACTTATCTGCAACCGAAATTAGATATTAGTCTTTATAATAATCGTTAATCATTGGTTAATGACGAAAAAGTTACCCTAAGGCCCTTTGATTGTACCATTTTCCCTTTCCCTGATACCATTTTCCACGCATTTGCATATACCGGGGTATATGTATATTTTTTACGGACCGTTACTACTAAATTTAGCTATATGTTCCACCGGATTCCAACGTTACTGATACTGGTATGCCTGCTCGGCCCGCTAAAAGCGAGTACCCAGGATATGCCCGATATGTGGAATAAAGGTGCATCAGCCAATAAACTGCATCCGGGATTAAAATGGTTCGGGGAAGCAAAATTCGGCTTGTTCATTCACTGGGGACTTTATTCTGAACTCGGTGGCCGCTGGAAAGACAGCAGCTACTATGGCAGCGGCGAATGGATCATGAACCGCGCAAAGGCGCCCGCTGCAGAATATGCCAAAATAGCACAAACATTCAACCCTACCGGGTTTAATGCGGAAGAATGGGCGGAAACGGCCCGGGAATCAGGCATCAGGTACATGGTGATCACTGCCAAACACCACGAAGGATTCAGTATGTACGATTCTAAAGTGACCGACTTTGATATTGTAGATGCTTCTCCCTACAAAAAAGATCCCATGAAGGCGCTTTCCGCCGCCTGCCGTGCAAAAGGTATACAGTTCGGATTCTATTACTCCCAGTTCCTCGACTGGCATGAGCCCAATGGGGGAGGGAACAACTGGGACTTTAAAAACAAAGAGAAAGATTATCAGCAATATTACCGCACCAAATCAATCCCGCAACTTAAAGAATTGCTGACCAACTATGGCCCCCTCGGTATCGTTTGGTTCGATATGCCGGGAGGCTTAACCACGGAACAAACCAGGCAAATGATCGATAGTCTCCGTTTACTGCAACCAGGCTGCCTGTTCAGCAGCCGCGTAGGGCATGACCTCGGTGATTACCGCGATTTCGGCGACTCTGAAGTACCCCCGGTTCCCATCCCCGGCGCCTGGGAATCAATTTATACCCATAACGACTCCTGGGGATATATCCGCCACGATCTGAACTTTAAATCACCCGCAGAAATTATACATCTCCTGGGAAATGTAGCGTCTAAAGGCGGGAATCTTATGCTCAACGTGGGCCCCGATGGCAATGGCAAATGGCCGGCCTACTCTGTAGCATACCTGAAAGCTACCGGCAAGTGGCTGCAAACCTATGGCGAAAGTATTTATGGCACCACCTGGGGACTCATCCCTGCGCAACCATGGGGCGTAACCACCAGCAAACCAGGGAAATTATTCCTGCACGTATGGCAAATGCCCGCCAACAGGAAACTACGTGTACCAGGACTAACAGCAAAAATTAAGTCGGTGAAAATACCGGGCAGTAAAAATACGCTTACATGGCAACAACTGCCGGAAGAAACCGTGATTAATTTGCCTGTAACGTTGCCGGATACACGAAGTACAGTGCTGGAAGTAACATATACCGGACAGCAAACAGATCTGTCGCAGCTCCGCACACAAACCGTAAGCAGCGAATATCCGCAGGCGGAAATACCCGCTGTATGGGCTGTTTTCAATGGACATGCCCAAAGCAAACTTTTTACTTATTCCCATTATTTCGGCGACTGGAAACATGACAACTGCATTACCGGTATGGTAACACCCTATGATGCCGTCATATTTCCACTGGACGTGCAGGACGCAGGCGACTATAAAATTATCCTTGACTACGCATGCGAACCCGTGAGCGCCTCCCAGCAAGGGCTGGTAACCCTCGGCGGACAGCAGCTGCCATTCCTGACACTGGTTACCGGCAGCTACAACAGCCATCAGCCCATGAATTTTATTGAACACGCAGTAGGTATCATACATATCGATAAGGCAGGAAAACAAAACCTGACAGTGAAACCGGCTTCCGGTAATAAAAATGAATTATGCTGGCTGAGGAAAGTGATCCTGCAGCCTGTTAAATAATATTTATAAGAAGAGCAAGAACATGAAAAAAACAAATCTCCTGTTAGGACTGGCTGCCGGTCTTTATGCAGGTATAGCAACCGCACAGGTGAAAGCCCCTGCGGCCGACTGGCTTATCAGTCACAAGTCCTATACCGCCACGATAACGGAAAAGAACAAGGAAATCACACTCAGCAACGGGTTACTGAGCCGGAGTTTTCGTATAACCCCCAACGTGATATGTACCGATTATCGTAACCTGGTGAGCGGGGAACAATTGTTGCGCGCCATTAAGCCGGAAGCCCGGCTCACAATTAATGGACATAACTATATGATAGGTGGTGCGCATGGTCAGCAACAACAGGCGTACTTGCTCCCCGTGTGGCTGGATAACCTGAAAGCCGGGCCATCAGATTTTATATACAGCGGCCACCAGGTAACATCCATCTCCCCTTATTTAAAATGGCAGCCTAACAGGTGGTGCAGTAACCCAAAACAGCCCACCGGGAAGGAGCTTACCTTCTCTTACCAGGCACAGGCGCCTGAATTGAAAGGCATCCAGGTAAAAATACACTACGATATATTTGATGGAATACCCCTGATCTCCAAATGGCTGGAAATAGCCAACCAGAGCGGGCAACCGGTAAAACTGCGACAGGTGGTGAATGAAATACTGGCCACTCCGGAAGAAGAATCGGCCGTAGTAGGCAGTGTTAATAAAATGCAGGTGCCCCACGGAATTTATATTGAAAGCAATTACGCTTTCAATAACGCCATGAAAGCAAACCTCAGTGATCAAACTACACACTGGAAAGCCGACAGCACCTACACTTCCCAGGTAAACTACGACCTGCAAACGCCCTGCGTGCTGGAGGTATACCCCATAGTACCAGTTGGCATCACCCTGGCGCCCGGTGAACATTTTGAATCTATCCGTACCTACGAGTTATTGTTTGATGGATACGACCGTGAAAGGAATGGATTGGCGAAAAGAAGATTTTACAGCACCATTGCACCCTGGACTACAGAGAATCCCATTTTCATGCACCTGGTAAGCACCGATCCGGTGAAAGTAAAAGCTATCATTGACCAATGCGCGGAAACCGGTTATGAAGGAGTGATCCTTAGCTTTGGTAGTGGTTTGAATATGGAAGATACCAGTGCGGCCAATATTGCAAAGTTCAAAGCACTGGCGGATTATGCACATAGCAAAAAGGTGCTGCTCGGCGGCTACTCGCTGTTTTCGAGCAGGCGTATCAGTGAAGAAGATGATGTGATCAATCCGGCCACCGGCAAAACCGGCGGCGCGTTTTTTGGTAATGCGCCCTGCCTGGGCAGTAAATGGGGGCTTGGTTATCTGCAGAAAATTAAAAGCTTTATCAGCGCCACCGGCTTCGATATCTTCGAAAACGATGGTCCTTACCCGGGAGATGTTTGTGCATCCACTACCCATCCAGGTCACACGGGACTGGAAGATTCCCAGTGGAAGCAAATGCAGCTGCAGAAAGGATTATACCACTGGCTTAATGAAAGAGGTGTATACGTAAACGCCCCCGATTGGTATTTCCTGGATGGCACTAATAAAATAGCATTGGGTTACCGCGAAGTAAATTTTTCACTGCCACGGGCAGAACAACTGATCCTGAACAGGCAGAATATTTTTGACGGCACCTGGGAGAAAACCCCTTCCATGAGCTGGGGCTTTGTACCACTCAGCGAATACCAGGGCGGTGGCGCAGCCGCTACTATTGAACCCCTGAAAGATCACCTGGATGCTTACAACCAGCTGATGGCACAGTATTATGGCGCCGGTGTTCAGGCCTGCTACCGTGGTCCGCGTTTATATGACACCGATAGTACCAAAGCCGTTGTGAAAAATATGATTGACTGGTATAAAAAGTACCGCAATATCCTCAATACAGATATTATTCACCTGCGCAGGGCCGATGGCCGCGACTGGGATGGTATTATGCATGTAAGTGCTCAGCTGCCGCAAAAGGCACTGGCCATGTTGTACAATCCAACTCAACAGGCAATTACCAGGGAAGTGGCTTTGCCACTGTATTACAGCGGTCTTACAAAAAATGTGCGTATCCGCGAAAAAGAGGGCATACTAAAAACGTATACACTTGACCGTAGCTACAATGCACATGTAAAAGTAACCATCCCCGCAAACGGCTATACGTGGCTGGTAGCAGAATAAACTTGTATCAAACCAAATCTGTATAATTTATCAGTTATGAAGAAACTATCACTTTGCATCTTCACTTTACTCGTAATGCTGGCAGCAAATGCCCAGGAAAAGAAAATCTTTAATGAAACGGATGCCCAGAAAGAACAAAGACTGGCCTGGTGGGTAAACGACCGCTTTGGTATGTTTATTCACTGGGGGCTATATTCTATGCCTGCCCGCCATGAGTGGGTAAAAAGCAATGAACATATCACCGACAGCGCCTACCAGAAGTATTTCGATCTGTACAACCCCGATCTGTATAATCCGCGTGAGTGGGCCCGGCAGGCAAAAGCAGCGGGTATGAAATACGCCGTGATCACTACCAAGCACCATGAGGGATTCTGTTTGTTTGATTCCAGGTACACGGATTATAAAGCAACCAACACCGCCGCAAAAAGAGACCTGATCAGGGAATGGGTAGATGCGTTCCGTGCGGAAGGATTGAAAATAGGGTTTTATTATTCACTGATCGACTGGCACCATCCTGATTACACAATTGACCGTGTACACCCGCAACGTCCTGCTGATCCAAAGGATTATGAAAAGCTGAACAAAGGACGGGATATGGAAAAATACCGCACTTACCTGAAGAACCAGATAAAAGAACTGATGACCAATTACGGAAAGATAGATATCCTCTGGACCGACTTCTCTTTCCCCGGTGAACATGGCAAGGACCATAACGACTGGAACTCCCTGGATCTTATTAAGATGATCCGTAAACTGCAACCTGGCATTATTATCAACGATCGTCTTGACCTGGGAGAGTATGAGGATGGCGGCGATTTTGCCACTCCTGAGCAGTATAAGGTATCTGAATGGCCCACCCGTAATGGTAAACGTATTCATTGGGAAACCTGTCAGACTTTCTCCGGTTCATGGGGATACTACCGGGATGAAACTTCCTGGAAGGATAACAAGCAGCTGCTGGTGCTGCTGATTGAATCCGTGAGCAAGGGCGGTAACCTGTTGCTGAATGTGGGACCTACTTCCCGCGGTACTTTTGATGCGCGTGCGCAGGAAAGACTGAAAGGAATGGGCGAATGGATGCAGGTGAATGGCCGTTCCATTTATGGCTGCACCGAGGCGCCGCCCCAATTCAAACGCCCGGATAACAGTTTGCTGACCTATAATCCAACCACCAGGCGGTTATATGTGCATTTGCTCGATTACCCGCTGCAGCGTTTTGAATTGCCTGGAATGAAAGGCAAAGTCAGGTATGCACAGTTGCTGAATGACGGTTCCGAAATAAAAATGAGAGGTACCGACAAAGGAGACCTGGCCCTGGAACTTCCGGTGCGCAAGCCCGATGTGGAAATACCGGTAATAGAGCTGGTGCTTCAATGATCGCCTTCGGCGAATTTTGTCTGACTCAGGATTAAACTGATTACGCTGATTACCCTGATTTGATTACTTTGGATTTTAAAAGATTCGGGGAGATTTATGCGAAAGTAT
>NZ_DATMTE010000541.1:0-13920 GCF_035564935.1 Chitinophaga sp.
GCTGTATCATAAATAAATGATGCAGCCTTTTCCCTTTTATTAAAGCCTTGCTTCACCGGCATCTTTCTAAAAAAAATATATTCGTTCACGTTAGTTACAAAAGAAAACATGTTTCCGCCTCCCGGTTTCTTCTTATAAATACATAAATTAGACGTATGAAGGAAACCGTTTTAGATAATCCCGCCTGGGAAGCGTTAACCAGTGAACACACGCACTTTGCAGAAGGGACGGATCATGCAAAAAGATACCGGCAGGGAATAGTCCCTTTTGTGGCCTGTAAGCAAACAAATGATAATAGTATTGCAGCGCTGGATCCCTGGATGAATGCAGGAGAATCGTTTTATATCATCGGCGGATTGCCGGAACTGCCGGGTAACTGGACCAAAGAAAGCGAACTGCCCTGCGCGCAGATGGTGCTACGGTCCATGCCACCACCACTTACGGAAGAAGACGCCGCCATGATATCCCTGCTAGGCCCTGAAGATGCGGATGATATGTATGCACTCATTAACAGTATTCAACCCGGGTATTACAATCCAGGTACGCGGCTGTTAGGCAATTATTACGGCATTCGGCACAATGGAATATTGATTGCTATGGCCGGCGAACGGATACGCCTCACCGGCTTTACAGAGCTGAGCGCTATTTGCACCCACCCGGATCATACCGGCCGCGGCTATGCGCAGAAGCTGATCACACAGCTGTGTTATAAGCATACCGGAGAAGGCATCACATCTTTTTTGCATGTAGCGTTGTCGAATGAACGCGCTATAAGGTTGTATGCGCATATGGGCTTTGAGCAGAGAAGGGTGATTAGTTTTTATAAGGTGAAGAAGAAGTAGGAGCTATCTCCCATACACCGCCCCCGCAATAAAATACACATTCAGTAACACATACATCAGTGGTACCACCAGCGATAACCTTTTATCCAGGCGGCGGCTCTGCTCCGTTTTTCCCGCTTTAATAAGCTGCAGCGACCATGCGGAAGAAGTGATCACCACGAAAATGAAAAACAGCGTAACACCATGCAGCGTATCCACCAGTGTGAATGTAGTGGAATCGGGGAGGGAAGAGTCGATGATGTATTTATTACCAATAGCAGCGAACAATGATCCCACGCCAAGACCGAACCGGGAGTCAATATTATCTGCATGTATATAAAAGCAGAGATAGGCGATCAGGAAGGAAACATACATGCCGAGGAACATCTTCCAGAATAACTGGGTAGCATCCCGGTCTATCCCTATTCTCACGGTAAAGTTACTGTATTCCGTATGTGGCGCAGGAATGCTGTTATCGCCAAAGGCAGTTTCATAGGCTTTAATCCCGGTGTTGATCCTGAAGCTGTCGATGTTCCAGCCCCTGAGTGTAAAACGGGGATCGAAGTGCTTACCGAGTGAATCTACCGAAAACACCAGCGAACTGGCATCAAATTGCGAGTTTTCAATGGAGAACCGTAGCCGTTGCCGGTCGAAGGGAAAGTTGTTGATCCGCCAGGAATCTTTCATCACGCATTGCAGTTTCATCAGCAGGTAAATCCTGCCTCCGGACGAGTCGATGGTGGAATAGGATTTGGTAAAGGTTTTAGCCTGCGGGATTTCCAGGTTCTGGATAAAATCGAATGCCTTATTTTTATAGGTAAGCCACAGCCACAGGTTCACGGTGTATTCACTTTCTTTGAAGTCGATATCGTGGATGCTGGTTACATATATGCCGGTTTTAACCGTGTCCGGCGGTTCCTGGCGTGCAACGGCAGGAAGGATCAATAAGATAAGGCAACAGAAAAGCAGCAGTGTTTTTTTCATTCACACATCCTTTAACAGTGGATAGAAAGTATATGCTTTTTATAAAGATACAATTCTCAGGGCAGTTAACCACTGCAGGATGGTACAGGTTGCCCGGGCGGATTTTTAATTTTAATATCACAGCATAAAAGTGCTGTATTGTCCATTATGAAAAATACGTATTCCCTTTGGCTGTTGCTGGTGCTCTGCACGGCCACTATTTGCGCCGCGGGGCAGTCGTCTGTATTGCCGGCGAACCTCCGTTGTGAATACCTCGCAGATCCTCTGGGAATCGATGAGTTGCAACCCCGCCTCAGCTGGACGCTGCAGGCCACGGATAGCAATGCCCATGCCCAGCGGCAAACCGCTTACCGCATCCTGGTAGCAGCTACGGCAAAGGAGCTGGAGGAGAATAAAGGCGGCATCTGGAACTCCGGCTGGGTGAATACCGACGATATGCAGCATATTGTATACAAAGGCAAACCCTTGCAGGACGACCAGTCGTATTACTGGAAAGTAAGCGTAAAAGATGAGAAAGGACGGGTGTCTGAGTGGAGCCCCGCTGCTGTATGGACCACCGGTATCCTGCAACCGGGCCACTGGAAGGCCGCCTGGATAGGCACGGATGAGATCTTTGATCCGCGGCAGCGCGATTGCAATATCTCCGATCCCTGGTTCCGTAAAACGTTCAACCTTACGGCACAACCGCGGAAAGCCAATATCTTCATCGCTTCCGTAGGGTTTCATGAGTTGTATGTGAATGGAAAAAAGATAGGCGACGGCGTGATGGCTCCTGCCGTTACCAATCACGCCAAAAGAGCCCGCTATGTCACCTACGATATCGCTGCGGCGCTTCGCCCGGGAAAGAACGTGATCACTATCTGGCTGGGCACTTCCTGGTCTATTTTCGGACCCTACATTGCGCCGGGTAAGCCTCAAACGCCCATCGTTACTGCACAGGCAGCCATTTATAACAAAGATGCGGCAGCACCCGCGCTGCTCCTTACAACAGATGCTACCTGGCTCACACATCCCAGTCCCAATAAGCTGCTGGGCGTATGGAACTCCAACCGTATGGGAGGGGAATTATGGGATGCCGGTAAGGAAACAGATAACTGGAACACCATTGAGGCCGATGAAAGTACCTGGCGCGGCGCTACGGAATATCACCCCCACCTGCTGCTTTCGGCCCAAATGACGGAACCCAATAAAGTGATGAACGAAATAAAGCCCCGCTCTATAGAGGCCCGGCCGGATGGCAGTTTTCGTGTAGACATGGGCGTTAATTTCGCCGGGTGGACCGCCATCCGCGTAAAGGGTAACCCCGGCGACCGGATCGATTTCCAATATTCCGAGCGGGAACAGATGGATATGACCTTCGGCCTGCACAGCGCTTATGTCATCGGGAAAAGCGGGGAAGGGGAGTTCCGTAATCGCTTTAATTACAGCTCAGGGAGATGGATCACTATACGCGGACTAAAATACAAACCTGCTCCCGAAGATATCCGTGGCTGGCTGGTACGCACGGATTACAGATCCGCCACCACTTTTGCCTGCTCCGATTCGCTGCAGAACTGGATCTACGACCGGGTGCGCTGGACCTATGAGAACCTGTCGCTGGGCGGCTATATCGTGGATTGCCCCCAACGCGAACGCCTCGGCTACGGCGGCGATGCACATGCCACCTGCGAAACAGGGATGTTCAATTATCACCTCGGCGCTTTTTATACCAAATGGATGGAAGACTGGCGCGATGTACAGGGAACAGAATCCATTGTAGGCGATATGTACGATACCGCCTGGGCGCATAAGGGCGTCATGAGCGGCCGCCATTTGCATAAAGGCATCCTGCCGCATACCGCCCCCACTTTTATGGGTGGCGGAGGACCCGCATGGGGCGGTATCTGTGTATCGCTGCCCTGGTTCCTGTATCAGCAGGAGGGCGACAGGAGAGTGCTGGAGAAGAATTTCGAGATGATAAAGAACTGGCTGGCTTTCCTGGATACGCAAACGGAAAACCATTTGCTCAAAAGGTTTGGCGGCCCCTGGGATTTCCTGGGCGACTGGCTCTGGCCGGGCGCTACCGCAGAGGGCATGAATAACAATAAGCCGCAAACCGTTTGCCTGAACAACAGCTACCGCGTATTTAATTTACGCACGGCCGCAAAAATTGCCAGGGTACTGGGCAAAAATGCCGATGCCCAACATTGGGAGCAACAAGCCGCCGATGCAGCTGCCGCCATCAACGCAAAATTCTACAATGCAGCAGACCATAGCTATTCCGACAGCTCCATGGCCAACCTGGCAGCGGCCTTGCTGGCAGAAGTGCCACCACCGGCAGAACGCGCTGCCGTAATGAAAAGACTGGAAACAGAGATCCTCGTGAACCGTAAAGGTCATATCCATGTGGGTATCACCGGCGGTGCGCTCCTGTTCAAACTGCTGCGTGATGAAGGCCGCGATGATCTCATTTACAGCATGACCTCTCAAACCACCTATCCCGGTTGGGGCTATATGAAAGCCAACGACGCCACTACTATCTGGGAAATGTGGGAAAAGGACCTGCCGGGGCATTCCCTGCTGCATAGTTCCTATCTCTATCCCGGTGCATGGTATATTAATGGAGTAGCAGGCATCCGCCAGGATCCGCAATCGGGGAAAGGGTTCCGGCATTTCGTGGTGCGACCGCCATTGCTCACAGCTGCGCAGCTGAAATGGGCGCATGCTTCCTTCAACGCTTCTGCCGGGGAAATTAAAACGGCCTGGCAGCGGGAGGGCAACAGGCTTACCCTTGAAGTAAGCGTACCGCCCAATTGTACGGCCACCGTGGAACTACCGGAGCAGGAAGCCGCCCGTGTAAAGGAAAGCAGTGGTTATATGAAAAAGAAAGGTACCAGGAACGGCTATACGCTTTTTGAATTGCCCGCAGGAAAATATACGCTACGCACAATATAATCTCCCGTAAAAAAAACGCAGCAGGATATCAATGTTGCGTTTTTTTATCTCCCGGCGAAAGTTTTACCGCTTTTACAATCCAGGGTAAAGAAATGCCCTGGCCAATAAGGGTGATCAATACCACCACTATAGAAATAAACAGGATGGCATTCCGCTCCGGGAAAGGCGCATCGTCTTTCAGCGTGAGCGGCAGGTTAATGGCAATGGCCAGGGACACAATGCCCCGCATGCCCGACCAGCTGATGATCAGGCTGTTCTTGAAATCCAGTAAGGCGTTTTCCGTAATTCTTCCTTTCCCTTTTTTGAAAGCCTGGTCCAGGTTGATCTGCTGAAGAAATACCCTGCCCATGCGCAGTAACAGCGCCACCACGGTAATAATAAACCCGTAGCCGATATAGGTCCAGATCTGGTTGCCGGGAATACTTTTGATGATATAAGGGAATTGCAGCCCGATGAGAATGAAGATAAGGCCGTTTAACAGGAAGATGATGATGTCCCAGATATTTCTCGACTGCTGTTTTAATTTTTCAGGAAACACTTTTCCGCTGAACCTTGAAATCAGCAGCCCCAGCATCACTACGGCAATCACGCCGGAAACATGTAGTTCCTCTGCCATCAGGTAGGTAACGAAAGGCATCAGCAGCATAAAGCTGATCGTTACCAGGTCGTTGTGATGTACCATTTTCAGGATCACTGCAAGGATCCTGCTCATCACCATACCGGCCAGTACACCGCCTGCCATCAGTACGGCAAATTCCAGCGACGCCTTCCAGAATACAAAGGCGGTGCCCATGGCTGCTGCAATGGCAAAGTGATAGGTTACCAGCGCGGAAGCATCGTTGATAAGGCTTTCGCCTTCCAGGATGGTCACCGTTTTATGGGAAAGCCCCAGCCCTTTGGTAATGCTCATGGCTGCCACGGCATCGGTGGCCGAGAGGATAGCGCCCAGCACAAAAGCCAGGGGCCAGCTCATACCGGGAATGAGGTAATGCGCAATAACGGCGATGGCCGCTGCGGTCATGAACACCAGGCCAATGGCCAGCGTACCGATAGTATTAAAATTGGTTCTGAATTCCTGGGGGGAGATATTAAACGCAGCGTCGTACAGCAATGGCGGGAGAAATATCAGGAACACAATATCCGGGTTCAGCGTGATATTAGGCAGGGCCGGAATAAACCCGATACCTATTCCCGCGGAGATCAGCAGCACAGGGTAAGGTAGCCTTATTTTGTCTGCCATGGCAGACAGGATGATCATGATAGCCAGTATAAAAATGACGATGCTGTAATTCTCCATACCATTTGTTTGTTTGCAAATGTATAGTTTTAATGAAATAAGCAGCATCTGCCAGGCAGCCGGTATCAGGAAGCTTTACTGATCTGCTGTTCCCGCCATTTAATGAACATGATATGATAGGCAAATTCAAGGTAGAGGTGATCGTCCAGCATTTCCAGCACCAGCATTTTCCGCTGGGCATTGTCCCTTTCATGTTGTTTGATGTGATCATATTGCGCCAGCTGGTCCTGCAACGCAGTTTCCATTGATTTTACCAGCGCCGGGAATGCCCCGATAGCGGTACCGGTAATGAGCTTTCCTTTGGTGGTTGTTTTCAACTCCTGGATCTTCTGATGGGTCAGCTCAGGCATTTTTATGCCGGGAAGATGAAAAACATTATTTGGTTGCATTGGCATACTTCACAAAATTGGGTTAGTTTAATAATGAGGGGAGTTGACAGCCCCTTTTACTTATTAGAGTATAAAAATTCCGGATGGTTACAAAAACATAGAAGTTTTTGTAACTTCCTGTCAGAATAACCATCCTAATGAAATAATAATGACTACACTGCAACAAACAGACACCGAAATCGACAATGATCTGATCAATAAAGTACTTGCCGGGGAACCCAAACTGTATGAACAGCTGATGCGGCGTCACAATGCCCGCCTGTTCAGGATCGGAATGACCATGCTGGACAATGATATGGATGCGGAAGACGCGATGCAAACCACCTATATCAATGCCTATCTGAATCTCGATAAGTTCAGGCAGGAATCGTCCTTTGGCACCTGGCTTACCAGGATCCTGATCAATGAGTGCAGCCAGCTGCTGAAGAAAAGGAACCGGCTGGCCAGTGAAGATATATCCGTGCTAGACGACCATCACCCGTCGAATGCCGCAGGCATAAAAGAGTCGCCTGTATCCAAGGTGATCAATAAGGAGCTGGGAAGGGCACTGGAGCTGGCCCTGTTACAGGTGCCGGAAAAATACCGGCTGGTATTTGTAATGAGGGAGATAGAAGGACTGAATGTGGCCGCTACAGCAGCCGCTTTGAATATTTCCGCGGTAAATGTAAAGGTAAGGTATATCAGGGCCCGGCTGATGCTGCGGGGAAAGATCGCTGATTACTATAAAAACGACCTGGTGTTTCCGTTCCATCTTATCCGCTGCGACAGGGTAGTTAACCATGTGCTGGATAAGCTCGGCCTCAGGTAGGAAGACAATAACAAACGGCTGATAGTTACTATCAGCCGTTTTGGTTATTTCTTTTTGTAGTGCAAACACACCACACCGCTGGACGGGAATGCGGTAGAAGCCACCAGCTTCAGGTGCACATGCTCCCGGATACCTTTGAACAGCGGCATACCTTCACCTATTAAGATAGGATTCACAAACAGCCAGAACTCATCTACCAGCTGGTGCTGCATCAGCGACTGGGTAGCGCCGGGGCTGCCAAATATGATAATTTCCCTGCCGGGCAGTTGTTTCAGTGCGTTTATTTTCCCCTGGAAATCATCACTGATCACCGTAGTTTTATCTTTTTGTAATCCTTTAAGCGTATTGGATAATACCACTTTGTCTACCTGCTTATACCAGGTGGAATGTTCAATGTCGTGTTTGGAGGCATTGGGCTTATCGGCGGCGGTAGGCCAGTAGTTGTCCATCATTTCATAAGTAACCCTTCCGTACAAAGCGGTGTCGGCCTCGTTGGTGCGTTGTGCCGCAAAATCGAATATTTCATCATTCACACTGATCCAGTTCATTTCCCCGGCAGGTCCGGCTACAAAACCATCCAGGGATACGTGCATGAAGGAAACTATTTTTCTCATATGGTATGTTTTTAAGTGTGATACAAACATACCCCGCAAAGCTGATACTGTTGTGGTGCAATTCAGACATTTATAGGGGAGATTCCGTCACGATACCTATAAGTTATAGCTGATACGTGTTTTATCAATGCATGTTTTGCGTGGCAATAGTTGGTATAACTGACCTGGGCAGGGGCGTAAAGTTTTCAATCCGTTTAATTAGTGGTTAATCCGCCATCAACAGCCATAATGCTGCCCGTAATCCATTGTGCCTGCGCTGATGCAAGAAAAACAGCTGCAGCGGAAATATCTTCCGGTTCACCAATACGCCCCAGGGGATAGATATTTTTCACCATCTCATGAAATGCCTGCTGACCGCTATCTGTTAAGCGCTGCAGGTTAGATTGAAAAATGGCGGTATTAACGCTCCCCGGGGCAATGGCGTTTACCCGGACACCCTGTACGCCTACCTCAAAAGCCAGCGCCTTGGTAAAGGCGTCTACCGCTCCTTTGGTAAGGGAGTAGGCGGTAGAAGTACGCCCGGTGAGCATCCGGTGTGAAAAATAAGACGAAATGTTGATGATGCTTCCTTTGCCTGTTGCCAGTAGCGGCAACATTTGCTGCGATAAAAAATAGGGCACTTTTACATTCAGATTTAAATGATCTTCCAGCATGGCAGCATCCGTTTCAGCAAAAGGAATGAATTTCCCCATCCCTGCATTATTTACCAGCACATCCAGTTGCGACCATTTGCTTTTCAGGGCGGCAGTTAAGGCAATCACCGCATCGGCGGCCCCCAGGTCTCCTGACCAGGTATGAACTGCTGTACCTTCCTTTGCCAGTTCCCCGGCAGCTTTTGCCAGCTTGCTTTCATCCCTGCCGGTGATAAATATATCATAACTACTTGCTGCAAATGCCTTTGCAATGGCGAAGCCTATTCCGTCGCTTCCACCGGTGATCAGCGCTTTTTTGTTTGTATTCATATTTGCATCAATTGAAATAAACATGCCTTAATTGTAAATAATTTACAATCGTAAAGGTAACGGCTTTTATTTTAACTTTGCAACATTAATTGTAAATAATTTACAAAATGGCACACAATAAGGATCTCTCGTTCGATTATGATTTTTTAGAAAAAGTAATAGTAGGTATCGGGGAAGTAGCCCAGATCACCGGTATTCCTACCCGCCAGATCCGTTATTGGGAGGATAAGGAAATTATAACCAGTCTTACGGAAGAAGAGGGAAAGAACAGGCGCTATGATTATAAGAATATTAAAAAGATGCTGCTGATAAAGGAATTGCTGGATGAAGGTTATACGCTGGACGCAGCTGCAGAGAAAGTAAAAAAACGTATGGAAGGAATTGAGGCAGTGCTTTCAAAATTGAATAAAAAAAGGGACTGATATATAAAACAGAAAAACCGCCTCTTGTATGGAGACGGTTTTTTTGTTTTATATGTTGTCAGTATTGCCTAAAGTAATTTCAGCACTTCTTCTCCCATCGCATCGGTTCCCAGGATCTTATCGGCCGGGGTTTCTTTATCGGCGATATCCCGGGTGCGGAAGCCGGCTTTCAGTACGCCGTCAACGGCGCTGATCACTGCTTCGGATTCGGCTTTCATGCCAAAGGAGATATCCAGCAGGAGAGCGGCAGACAGGATGGAGGCCAGCGGGTTGGCTACGCCTTTACCGGTAATATCGTGTGCCGAACCGTGGATAGGCTCGTATACACCGGTGCCGTCGCCTACGGAGGCGGAGGCCAGCATACCCATGGAGCCGGCTATCTGTGAAGCTTCGTCGGTGAGGATATCGCCAAAAAGGTTGGCGGTTACCACTACATCGAAGCGGCGCGGATCCTTGATCAGCAGCATGGCGGTGGCGTCTACAAACTGGTGTTCCACTTCCACATCGGGATAGTCTGCCGCTACCTTCTGTACTACTTCGCGCCACAGGCGGGAGGTTTCAATAACATTGGCTTTATCTACGGAGCAGAGTTTTTTCCTGCGGGTGCGGGCCGCTTCAAAAGCTTTGCGTGCAATGCGCTCTACTTCATAACGGCTGTATTCAGCAATATCGTAAGCGGTATCGCCATCGTTTTTCCTGCCTTTTTCACCGAAGTAAATATCGCCGGTCAGTTCCCGGAAAAACAGGATATCGGCGCCTTTCAATATTTCGGGCTTGATGCTGGAAGCGCCCAGCAGCTCGTCAAATAATTTGATAGGACGGAGGTTGGCATATAATCCCAGTTCCTTGCGCATTTTCAGCAGGCCCTGTTCGGGTCTTACTTTGGCGGATGGATCGTTATCATATTTCGGATGACCAACAGCGCCAAACAGCACCGCGTCTGATTTACGCATCTTTTCCAGCGATTCATCCGGTAAAGGGTTACCGGTGGCTTCAATGGCTACGTGGCCTATCAGCGCTTCATCGTATGTAAAGGTATGTCCGAATTTTGCAGCGATCTTGTCTAATACTTTTTTTCCGACTGCAGTTACTTCCTGTCCGATTCCATCTCCCGGAACAATTAAAATATGTTTGGTAGCCATTCAGTTGTTATTGATAGTTTAGATTAGGTTCAGCATTTTTTGGGTGGCCTTGATCGCGGATACCGTCTGGTCGCTGTCCAGCCCCCTGGTTTTAAATTCCTTGTTATTCAGGCGCCAGGTGATGATGGTTTCGCAGAGTGCATCGCTTTTACCGCCGGGAGGAATGCGCACGGCATAATCGGTCAGCGGGGGCAGTTCCTTTTTCAGCTTTTTGTATACTTTCTTCAGTGCATTCATGAAGGCATCGTACTGGCCGTCGCCCTGCGAGTGTTCCTCGTATACTTCCCCGTTAATAGAGATCTTTAAGGCAACGGAAGGATCCAGGTTTTTAGAGTGGGTGAGCACATAGTTTTCTATAGTCACTTTTTCCTCGATGCGGTTGCTGTCCAGCACATCAGAAATAATATAAGGCAGGTCGGCCTGGGTAAGCACCTCTTTCCGGTCGCCCAGTTCAATGATGCGTTGCGTTACTTTTTTCAGATCGGGATCCGACAGTTTGATGCCAAGCTGCTGCAGGTTGTTTTCTATATTGGCTTTACCGCTGGTTTTGCCCAGGGCGTATTTACGGGTGCGGCCAAAGCGTTCGGGCATCAGGTCGCTGAAGTAAAGTTTGTTCTTCTTGTCGCCGTCTGCATGAATGCCGGCTGTTTGTGTAAATACGTTTTCCCCCACAATCGGTTTATTCACCGGGATGCGGAACCCTGAAAAGGTTTCTACCAGCTTGCTTACCGTATACAGGGATGTTTCCGCCACCGATGTTTTTACTTCCGGCAGGAAATCATTCATCACAGCAATGGCGCTGGCGAGAGACGCATTACCGGCTCTTTCGCCCATACCGTTAATGGTAAGGTGAATGCCGTGTGCGCCTGCTTTTACGCCTTCCAGTACGTTGGCGGTGCCAAGGTCGTAATCGTTGTGCGCATGAAAATCGAAGTGACTTTCCGGATACCGTTGCACGATGTCTGTAATGAAATCCTTTACTTCATCGGGGGTAAGTACGCCCAGGGTATCCGGGAGCATAATGCGCTTTACGGGTACTGTTTGGAGGAAGTCGAGATACTGGAATACATAGTCCCTCGAATGGCGCATCCCATTGCTCCAGTCTTCCAGGTACACATTGCATTCCAGTCCTTTTTTCCTGGCCAGTGCTATCACGGCGGCTACTTCAGCGAAGTGTTCCGCGGGCTTTTTCTTTAACTGGTGTGTTAAATGATTCAGCGAGCCTTTGGTGAGCAGGTTCATTACTTTTGCGCCGGCTTTCAGCATCCAGTCTACAGAAACACCCCCATCCACGAAGGTGAGCACTTCCACTTTATTTAACAGGCCATTACTTTTGGCCCATTTGGTAATTGACTTCACCGCAGCAAACTCGCCTTCGGAAACCCGGGCGGAGGCAATTTCAATCCTGTCCACTTTTACTTCGGTCAGTAAAAGTTGAGCGATGGTTAGTTTCTCTGAGGGCGAAAAAGATACTCCGCTGGTTTGTTCACCGTCACGGAGTGTGGTGTCCATTATTTCAACGTGGCGCTGGGTCACTGGCATAATACTTATGGAATGTTTTAGTAGAGGCTTTTACCGGCGAATGTTTTTATTTCGTCCTTCATAGCCTGCAGGTAATCGATATCATCATAGCCATTCATCAGGTTATGTTTTTTATAGCTGTTGATGTCAAAAGACTCGCTTTCACCGGTAGCGGGAATGGTGATGGTTTGTGTATCCAGGTTTACTTCCACTTCTGCTTTAGGATCGGATTCTATCGCGGTGAATATTTTATCGAGGAACTCAGGACTTACCTGTACGGGTAAGATACCGATGTTTAAAGAGTTGTTTTTGAAGATATCGGCAAAGAAGCTGGACACTACGCAACGGAACCCGTAGTCGTAGATAGCCCAGGCGGCGTGTTCACGGCTGCTGCCGCTGCCGAAGTTTTTACCCGCTACCAGTATTTTACCGGAATAGATCGGGTTGTTTAAAACGAAATCTTTTTTTGGTGTGCCGTCTGATTCATAGCGCCAGTCGCGGAACAGGTTATCGCCAAAGCCTTTGCGCTCGGTTGCTTTCAGGAAGCGTGCAGGAATGATCTGGTCGGTGTCCACATTTTCAATGGGCATGGGTACTGCTGTACTCCTTAATATCGTGAATTTATCGTAAGCCATTTTTCGTTGATCGTTTATAAATATTGTAAGAAGGGAGGTTTAGGCAATCAGTTCTCTCGGGTCGGTTACAACGCCGGTTACTGCTGCTGCAGCCGCTACCAGCGGACTAGCCAGCATGGTACGGGAACCGGGTCCCTGTCTGCCTTCAAAGTTCCTGTTACTGGTGCTCACGGCATATTTGCCGGCCGGCACTTTATCGTCGTTCATGGCCAGGCAGGCAGAACATCCGGGCTGACGCAGCTGGAAACCGGCTTCTGTCAGGATATCCAGGATCCCTTCTTCTTTGATCTGCTGTTCTACAATATGTGAACCGGGAACGATCCAGGCGGTAACATGATCTGCTTTTTTTCTTCCTTTTACAATAGAGGCAAACGCGCGGAAGTCTTCAATACGGCCGTTGGTACAGCTGCCAATGAATACATAATCCACTTTTTTGCCGAGCATGGCTTCTTCTTCATGAAAGCCCATGTACTGCAATGATTTTTCGTAACTGGTTTTGCTGTCGCCCGCCAGTGCAGAAGGGATATGTTTGGTAATCCCCATGCCCATACCGGGGTTGGTGCCATAGGTGATCATCGGCTCAATATCTGCGGCATCAAAAGTATATTCCTTATCGAAGGTAGCGCCTTCCTCTGTACGCAGTGTTTTCCAGTAAGCGAGGGCTTTGTCCCATGCTTCGCCTTTAGGGGCTTTCTCACGCCCTTTAATATAATTGTAAGTGGTTTCGTCGGGGGCAATGATACCACCGCGCGCGCCCATCTCAATACTCATATTACAAACGGTCATACGGCCTTCCATGCTCATGTTTTCAAACACATCGCCCGCATACTCCACGAAGTACCCGGTAGCGCCGGCGGCGGTGAGCCTCGAAATAATATAAAGGGTTACGTCTTTCGGTGTAATACCTTTACCCAGTTTACCGGTTACGTTGATCCGCATTTTCTTTGGCTTGGGCTGCATAATGCACTGGGAGGAGAGCACCATTTCTACTTCAGAGGTACCAATACCAAATGCAATAGCGCCAAAAGCACCGTGGGTAGAGGTGTGGGAGTCGCCGCACACAATGGTCATACCCGGCAGGGTGATACCGTTTTCAGGTCCTACCACGTGCACAATACCATTTTTCGGATTACCCAATCCCCAATGGGAGATACCATATTTGTTGGAATTTGTTTCCAGGGCTTTCAGCTGGTTGGCGGAAAGCGGGTCCTGCACTGGTAAGTGCTGGTTGATGGTAGGCGTATTGTGATCGGCTGTGGCAAAGGTCTTTTCAGGAAACATTACCTTTAAACCCCTGTTTTCCATTCCAAGAAAAGCCACAGGGCTGGTTACTTCATGAATAAAGTGGCGGTCGATAAAAAATACATCCGGACCATCTTCAATTTTCCTCA
>NZ_DATMTE010000542.1:0-9895 GCF_035564935.1 Chitinophaga sp.
TCCAGGATCTCTTCCGTATGATTTTTTGTGTCGGGCTTTTTGATGATATGCGCAATCACACCTTTCTCATCAATAAGGAAAGTGGTCCGGTGAATACCATCATAGGTTTTGCCCATCATTTGTTTTTCTCCCCACACACCATACTGGTGTACGATCTTCTGATCTTCATCTGCCAGTAAAGTAAATGGCAGTTCATATTTCTCTATAAATTTCTGGTGACTCTGTTCACTGTCTGTGCTTACGCCTACTACTGCATATCCTTTTTTCAGGAGGGTATCGTAGTTGTCGCGCAGATTACAGGCCTGGGCCGTGCATCCTGGCGTCATATCTTTTGGATAAAAATACAGCACTACCCGTTTGCCTTTAAAATCGGTCAGAGACACGGTTTTGCCATGCTGATCCTTTCCTTTGAAAACAGGAGCTTTATCGCCTTCTTTTAAGTTTGTCATATCTATGGTTTTAACTGTTTGAATGATCTCTTAACGTTTGAATGATAACCTGTAGCTGCCTTCATTCCCTGCTATATCGGTTACTTTCAGCACCAGTACATGTGCGCCTGGCTGACAATGCTCGTCGAATGTATAGGTAAGCACGTTACCTCTGCGTGAAAGCATCAGCCATTTGCCATCCAGCTCTGCACGGTAGTTTTTAATACCGCTGGCATCGCTCATGGCAAAGGATATTTTAGCGGCTTTTGAAAGTATAGCGCCCGGCTTCACTCCCAGCGGTGTTACCTTTGGCGCTACCGTATCCACTTCCAGGTGGAAGTTGCCAAAGTCGCGGAAAGTGCCTTTATACCAGCCGTTTTCCAACGTGGTAGCGGAAGTACTGCTGCCTTGTCCTTCTCTTACCATCACTATTTTCGACTGCAGGTATTCCGGAACATTCCTGGTAGCGCGAAGACGCACATCGAACAAATCGTGCACCGGTACCAGTGCATTATGCAGGTGGTATATGTTGGAATAGGCTTTGGTACTTACCGATGCAGTTTCGAGGTAGTCAAAACATACCTGGTCGTACAGCGCTGTTTCATCCAGGTAAAATTCCACCTGGTTATTTTCGAAAATATTGCGGGAATCCGGATACATGGTGTTGGCGCACGCTTTGGGTGCATCCTCTGTGCCCGATTGCTGTAAGGCCAGTTTCACGGTAGAGGTGTTACCATAGGCATCTTTTACCAGCAGTTTTACCTGGTGTACTTCGCCATCAGAGAGATGAATGGTACCGTCGCCTTTCAGATCGTGATAAATATCGAGTTTATTGCCTGGCAGGGAAAACACCAGCTGGTAGTAAGGGCCTCCGCCTTTTTTTATTTTATAATCGATGTGGGCATTCAGATAGCGGGTTTCATCATAACCGATGTTATCCAGCTGGAAGTCGATATCCGGTTCATTGTTCTGAAGCAGTGTTACTTCATAAATGCCATAAATATTACCGGTGTTCATGCGGTCTATAGCACTGAGGCCAATGCCTGCCTTTGCAGCATTTACCTTAACCACCGGCTGGGTGGTTACATATTCGCCACCCACTTTCTTTAAGGTCAGTATGAGTGGCTTTTGTTCATAAATGCTTTTCTCACGGTTGTATATGGCCAGGCGGTATACATCCGGCGCTTTGGTATCTGCAATATCAAAACCAAAGAGCAGCGGGTTCAATGGTTTTTCGGTGGTAGTGTTCCTGATTTCAAAGTGCAGGTGCGGACCTGCAGATCCGCCTGTATTTCCGCTCCAGGCTACAAAATCGCCCTTCTTCACGGGAAACATGCCTTCGGGGATAGTAAGGTCGCTGGCCCAGCTTTCTGCCTGGTATTGCTGTTTCTTCACATACTGTTGCAGCGCAGGAAAAAAGGCGTTGAGATGCGCATAAACTGTCGTATAGCCATTGGGGTGAGTAATATAAAGTACATTCCCAAAACCGGTATGCGATACACCAATGCGGCTCACATAGCCATCTGCGGCAGCGTGTACCGGCAGGTTTTCCCTTTGCTGCGTTTTTATATCCATGCCTGAATGGAAGTGATTGGGCCTCAGTTCCCCGAAGTTACCGGCCAGTATGATCGGTATATTCAGCGGGTTCCTGAAATAACCTTGCGGATAATCTTTCACCGGGATAGACTGCGCCTGTAGTAGTTGTGGTAGTAAACAAAGTAAACCAATGACTCTTTTCATAATATGCAAATGTACGCGAAGTTTGTCTGACTCAGGATTATGATGATTACGCTGATTGCGCTGATTTTATTTTTTCATTTGTTTTCAGGGAGATGGAAGAACAAGGTTCATGCCAGTGGCCGGTAATATACCTCGCAGCATCTTCTATGGTATTGCGTATACCTGTTAATGACATTATATATATCTCCCCAAAAAATAAGAACAAAAAAAATAAAATCAGCGCAATCAGCGTAATCATCATAATCCTGAGTCAGACAAAATCCGCGGCAAAATCCGCGCTTTTTTAAGTACTTTAGTTCCCGCAAAACGTGCAAGCATACATGTCTATCCAGGTATCAGAACTCAGTAAAGTATACGGCGAACAAAGGGCTGTGGATGCTATTTCCTTTGAGCTAAAAAAGGGAGAGATCACTGGTTTCCTGGGACCCAACGGCGCAGGAAAATCCACCACCATGAAAATGATCACCGGTTTTTTGCCGCCTACCAGCGGGAAGGCCAGTGTATGTGGCTTCGACATCGTGTCCCAATCGCTGGAAGTACGTAAAAGAGTAGGTTATCTGCCGGAATCCAACCCGTTGTACTACGATATGTATATCCGGGAATTTCTGGAGTTTGTAGCAGGTGTTCACCAGCTGGGGAAGACCGGCGCACAGCGTATTGCCGCTGTAATTGAGCAAACGGGACTGCAACCGGAACAGCGCAAAAAGATCGGCGCCCTGTCTAACGGGTATAAGCAACGCGTGGGCCTGGCACAGGCCCTGCTGCATGACCCGGAAGTACTGATCCTCGACGAGCCCACAACCGGGCTGGATCCCAACCAGCTGGCCGATATCAGGCAGCTGATCAGGGAACTCGGCGCCAATAAAACCGTGATCCTTTCCACGCATATTATGCAGGAAGTGGAAGCCCTGTGCGACCGGGTGATCATCATTAACAAGGGAAAGATCATTGCAGACGATAAATTATCGTTAATCCGTGAAAACAGCAGCGGGAATGGATATTTACAGGTTACCTTTGCCGAGCTGGTTACCGAAGCCGAATTGCTGGCAATTCCCGGCATTACCCGCGTGGCAGCCAGGGAAGACCATAGCTGGCAGTTATTTACCGGCCAGGTGGACGAGGTACGAAAAAACCTGTTACAATTTGCTTTGATTAATAACAGGAACATCCTTTCTTTGCAGAGCAATTCACAAAGCCTGGAAACAATTTTCCGGGAATTGACAAAAGCCCCAGGCAATTAACTGTAGCCGTTAGCAACCCGGGAGTGGTAAGGGACTAACAGCCGCGGCAAACGCCAGGTGCTAAATAAATAGCTAACAATAATAACTTTTCGAATTATGAGTACCATTTCAGAAATCCATGCCAGGCAGATCCTCGACAGCCGTGGTAATCCTACAATTGAGGTTGATGTAACCACAGAAGACGGACATTTTGGCCGTGCAGCAGTTCCATCCGGTGCTTCTACCGGTAAACACGAAGCAGTAGAACTGCGCGATAATGATAAGAGCGTTTATATGGGCAAAGGCGTACTGCAGGCCGTAAATAACGTAAACGATATCATCGCGGACGAACTGATTGGCTGGGAAGTGACGGATCAGGCCGGCATCGACAAAATGCTCATTCAACTTGATGGTACTCCTAATAAAGCTAAACTGGGCGCTAACGCTACCCTCGCAGTGAGCATGGCCGTAGCCAAAGCCGCTGCGGAAGAAAGCAACCAGCCACTGTACCGCTACCTCGGCGGTGTAAACGCTTTTACCCTTCCCATTCCTTTAATGAACATCATCAACGGTGGTGCACACGCAGATAATAAGATCGACTTCCAGGAATTTATGATCGTACCGGTTGGCGCCCCTTCTTTCTCTGAAGGTTTGCGCTGGGGCGTGGAAATTTTCCACCACCTGAAATCCGTACTGAAAAAGAAAGGATACAGCACCAACGTAGGCGACGAAGGCGGTTTTGCTCCTGAAATCCAGAGCAACGAAGAAGCTATCGAAACCGTACTGGAAGCTATCAAAGCAGCCGGTTACGAGCCAGGTACCCAGGTGGCTATCGCCCTGGATGCCGCCAGTAGCGAAATGTACGACGACGCTACCAAGAGCTACAAATTCTACAAAAGCTCCCAGAAAGTGATCAGCAGCGACGAAATGGTGGCTTACTGGACTGAATGGGTAAATAAATATCCGATCGTTTCCATCGAAGATGGTATGGCGGAAGATGACTGGGAAGGCTGGAAAAAACTGACTGAATCCGTAGGCAACCGCGTACAGCTGGTAGGCGACGATCTGTTTGTTACCAACGTACTCCGTCTGAAAGAAGGTATCGATAAAGGCATCGCCAACAGCATCCTGGTAAAAGTAAACCAGATAGGTACGGTAACGGAAACCATCGATGCAGTGAACATGGCGCACAAAGCCGGTTACACTTCCATCATGAGCCACCGTTCCGGCGAAACAGAAGATACTACCATCGCCGACCTCGCCGTAGCCCTGAACTGCGGCCAGATCAAAACCGGTTCCGCTTCCCGTACAGACCGTATGGCGAAATACAACCAGTTACTCCGTATCGAAGAAGCACTGGGTGAAGTAGCGATCTATCCTCCCAACTCCATCAGTGTAAAAAAATAACCCTCCGGGGAAAATATCTGGATCTTGGGTACCCGGCACATTAACGCCGGGTATCTGAAATCCAAAAATCATTTGTAAATTGCTGTATGCCCGGATTAAAGTCTATAAAAGTGCCAAAGCTCCTGAAGAATAAGTTCTTCATAGCTTTTATTGCCTTTATCATCTGGATCGCCTTCCTGGACAAAACTAACCTCATGTACCAATACCAGTTCCAGTCCGAGGTAAACAAACTCGAAAACCAGAAAGAATTTTTTATCCAGGAAATCAAACAAACTCGCGAAGAACAACAGGAACTGCTTTCCAGTCCCGAAAAACTGGAGAAATTTGACCGCGAAAAATATTATATGAAGAAAGATAATGAAGACCTGTTCATTATTACCCCCGCCCCCGCCCAGTAACCCCGTTTACGCAACGGTTTTCTTCAGTTAAAGTACGTTTTAACAGCACCCGCCCCTTCCCAATCCCCTCTTTCTCCCCTCTTTCCCCCTCTTGTGCATCTTAAAAATTTATCTTAAATTAACAATAGAATCTGAGCAAAATCCGTTATAAAAGAGAACCTATTATTAGTATTAAAATAAATATGCATGAGTAATTTTACACTTTCTGTACTCTCTACCCTGTGTCTTGTTACCAAAAGCGATATTAAACATCACCAGGAGGATCTTTCATTTACCCGGGAAGAACAGGCCAGCTTTGACGATACCAAAGCAGCCCTGAACACCGTACATTATGCGCCAAGAGTGGCTACCCTCCAGCTGATCTTCGACTATGCCGCCAATAAACAGAAAGCGGAAGAGTAGTAACAGCCGCCCTACTTTTTTCATTTTTCCTATCTTTATGGCATGACTCAAAAAGAGCGTTATGCATTTGTTCTCAAATACTTTGAGGAACATGCTCCCAATGCCGAAACGGAACTCATCTACGACAATCCATACCAACTGCTGGTAGCCGTTATCCTGTCGGCCCAATGCACCGATAAAAGAGTGAACATGACCACTCCTGCCATCTTTGCAAAGTACCCGGACGTACACGCCCTCAGTACCGCCACATTCGACGAGTTGTTCCCGCTGATCCGCAGCATCAGTTATCCCAACAACAAAACCAAACACCTCATCGGCATGGCACAAATGGTAGTGGAAGACTTTAACGGGGAAATACCCGCTACTGTGCCGGAATTAATAAAGCTGCCGGGCGTAGGCCGCAAAACCGCCAATGTGATCACCTCTGTGGTGCACCAGCAACCCAATATGGCGGTAGATACACATGTATTCAGGGTTTCCGCCAGGATAGGACTTACCACCAATGCTAAAACACCACTGCAAACCGAACTGCAGCTGCTGAAAAATATTCCGAAAGACAAAGTACACATCGCCCATCACTGGCTCATATTACATGGCCGCTATATTTGCGTGGCCCGGAGCCCGAAATGCGGCGAATGCGGCCTGAGACCGGCATGTAAATATTATGCAAAACTGGTAAAAGCAGGTTGATATGCGCCCGTTCCTCACTGCCGCCTGGAGAAATCTGCTGATGCTCAACTTTGAAGCAGATCCCGCTGTGCTCAAGCCTTATGTACCAGCCCATACAGAGCTGGATACATGGAACAATACCTGCTACATCAGCCTGGTGGGCTTCCTTTTCCAGGACACCAGGGTGAAAGGCATTTCCTTTCCGGGACACCGTACTTTTGAGGAAGTGAACCTGCGTTTTTATGTACGCTATAAACAGGCTGGTGAATGGAAACGCGGGGTAGTGTTTGTAAAAGAGCTGGTGCCAAAGGCACTCATCACTTTTGTAGCCAATACATTGTATGGGGAAAAATATGCCACACACAGTATGGCCCACGCCTGGGAATATCCTGATGAGGCTACGTTAAAAGTAGCCTACCGCTGGAAAGTGAAAAACGAATGGAATCATTTGTCGGCTACCGCCACACAAGCCAGCCAACCTATTGCAGCAGGCAGCGAGGAACAATTTATTACGGAACATTACTGGGGCTACACCAGGCTGGATCACCAAACCACCGGCGAATACGAGGTTACACACCCGCAATGGGAAGTTCACCCGGTTACGGATTTCAGTTACCATTGCAGTACCCGGATATTGTATGGCGCCGTATTTGAAAACATGCTGCAGCAAGCGCCTAAAAGTGCATTACTCGCTGCAGGGTCCGGCATTGCTGTAATGCCCGGTAAAAAGATCAGGCACAATACTTTGTGAACCGCTGGAGTTTATACTATCCATCAAGAATTTCATCTCTCAATTATGAAATTTGCTTATCTTAAGCGGTTCATCAAGATTCAATCAATAAAGCATTAGTCGTTATGAGATCAGCTGTTAGGGTACAACTATCATTTATGATGTTCCTGGAATTTTTTATCTGGGGCGCATGGTTTGTGACATTAGGAACCTTTGTATTAAAAAATCTGCAGGGCGCAACCGATACCCAGGTGGGATATGCGTTTCTCACACAATCTATCGGGGCAGTAATAGCGCCTTTCATTGTAGGCATTATCGCCGACCGTTTTATTTCCGCACAGATCATCCTTGGCGTGATACACCTGGCAGGCGCTGCACTGTTATGGATCTGTTCCGGCATGACCAGCTACGACAGCTTCTACCCGGTATTGTTGGTATATATGATCCTTTACATGCCTACACTGGCATTAGTAAATTCCATCTCTTTCCGGCAGATGAGCGATCCAAGTAAAGAGTTCTCCTTTATCCGCGTATTTGGCACTGTTGGCTGGATCATTGCGGGCCTGCTCATTGGCTGGTTACAGTGGGAAAAAACCAATTCACTGGATCTTACCTTTAAAATGGCAGCCGGCGCATCGCTCCTGCTGGGGCTGTTCAGCTTTACACTGCCTAAAACACCGCCTGCCAAAAAGGGTACGCAGATCTCTGTAAAAGAGATCCTGGGCCTGGATGCCATACGGATGCTGAAAAACCGCTCCTACCTGCTGTTCTTCCTGGCATCCATTGCCATCTGCATCCCGCTGGCATTCTATTATAATTTCACTAATCCGTTCCTGAATGAAATAGGCATGAATGCCGCTGCCGGCAAGCAGTCCATGGGACAAATGTCTGAGTTCCTGTTCATGTTGGTTATGCCGCTGTTCTTCGCCAGGTTAGGGGTAAAGAAAATGCTGGCGTTAGGTATGCTCGCCTGGGTAGTACGCTATACCCTGTTCTCTTTTGGCGATATTGATGCCAACTACTGGATGCTCATTGTAGGTATCATCTTACATGGTATCTGTTATGATTTCTTCTTTGTAACCGGGCAAATCTACACCGATAAAATTGCAGGTGAAGAGTTCAAAAGCTCTGCACAGGGCTTTGTAACACTGGCTACTTATGGTGTGGGAATGCTGATAGGCTTTATCATTTCCGGCCCTATTGTGGATGCATATAAAACGGGCGCAAACAGCCACAACTGGCACACCATCTGGCTGATTCCTGCAGGTATTGCAGCGGTAGTATTAGTACTGTTTATGTTGTTTTTCAGAGATAGTAACAAGAATACAGTTGTTAAACATTAATCATCGGCAAAACGATTTTTATGGCAAAAATAGCAATGCTTGGTTCAGGTTTTATTGCGCGGTTCTATGCTGATTCCCTGCAAGGGCAGCGCAGCCGCGATAAAATTGTAAGCGTATATTCCCGACGGGAAGAAAGCGCGCAAAAATTCGCCACAGATTACGATGTTGCTTTTCAGTCCACCGAAATGGAAGCAGCCATTGCCCGCCCGGAGGTAGACGTAGTTTGCGTATCCCTCCCCAATAACCTGCATGAAGCAGCTATTGACCTGTGCTGCAAGCATAAAAAAGCAGTGATCTGTACCAAACCGCTGGGACGTAACGCCCAGGAGGCAAAACGGATGCTGGAAGCAGTAGAAAAAGCGGGCATCTTCCATGGTTACCTGGAAGATCTTGTGTACACACCTAAATTCCTGAAAGCGCTGCAAAGTGTGAAAGACGGGGCTTTGGGAAGGATCCTCTGGGCAAAATCGAGGGAAACCCATCCCGGCCCGCACAGCGAATGGTTCTGGGATAAAGAACAGGCAGGAGGCGGTTGTATCCTGGACCTGGGCTGCCATTGCGTGGAAATCGGGCGCAACTTTATCGGGAAAGATATTAAACCGGTAGAGGTAATGTGCTGGGCAGATACACAGGTTAAACCTATTGATGCTGAAGATCATGCCATTGGCCTGGTAAAATATGAAAACGGCGCTATCGGCCAGTTTGAAGTAAGCTGGACTTTCCGCGGCGGTCTTGATCTGCGTGATGAAGTAATGGGAACAGAAGGTACTATCTGGCTCAACAGCTTTCTGCGTACCGGCTTTGATATGTTTACTACCGGTAAAGGCGCTGATTATGTAGCGGAGAAAGCGGAAAGCAACTCCGGCTGGCTGTTCCCCGTAGGAGATGAACTCAATGAACTGGGATATAATCACATGTTCACCAATATGTTTGATGCCATGGAGGCCGGTAAGGAAGCCAACGAAACTTTCTATGATGGTTATGTGGTGAATGCTATCCTGGATGCCGCTTACAAGAGTGCCGCCAGCAAACAATGGGAACCGGTACAACTGGAAATATGGCGCGGACAGGAAGGACTTACCAAAGCCAAAACCTTAACGGACTATAACGATCAATACTACCTGGTAAAAGAAGAGATGACACATTTCGGGGCAAAGAAACTGATCCTGAAAGATAAGGTGAGCGGGCAGATCATTGAACAGGTATTATAATTTATAAGATGAAGATGATTGTCCTGGTAAATCCTGCCAGGATAATCATCTCCCCATCAGCTTATTTTTACAAACATTGCTTTACCAAGCGTATGATTTACTTCCACCGACATTAAGGCGCCGTTTTCATACCTGAACACGTTCTTTCTTCCCTCCGGTAATATCAGCTCATACACACCGCCACCCAGCGATTTCAGCGGTAGGAAACGGCCCAGTGTTTCAGAAAACACACGGTTTACCTGCCTGGGTTCCCCGAAGTAAAGATCTGCCACACACTCTTCTATTTCAGCATCTATCACCGACTTCGCCCCGTTCACTATTATCGTATATTCTTTACCGTTACGCTT
>NZ_DATMTE010000543.1:0-8751 GCF_035564935.1 Chitinophaga sp.
AAAAACAAGTGAAATTTGTACGGTATGAAGAATTTGGTATTGATATGCCGGTGAACTATAAAATTCACGGTATAGACGTTTCCAAATTCCAGAAAGACATTAACTGGGCCGCAGTAAAACAAATGCAGGTAGACAAAATTCGTATATCCTTTACCTTTATAAAGGCCACAGAAGGCATTACACGGCAGGATGCCGCCTTTAAACAAAACTGGGACAGAGCGGGGAAGGCAGGTTTGATCAGGGGGGCCTATCATTTCTTTTATGCCACCCGCGACCCTTTAAAACAGGCCATCAACTTTCATAACGTGGCCGACCTGCAATCCGGGGATCTTCCGCCGGTACTGGATATTGAAACCAGCAACAATCAGCCCGCGGCAGTAATCCGGAGCACCGCAAAGATCTGGCTGGAGGAAATGGAGAAAGTATACAAAGTAAAACCGATCATCTACACAAATATTCATTTTTACGAAACATATCTTGGCAGCGAATTTGACCGCTATCCCTTATGGATCGCGCATTATTATCAGAAGGAACGTCCCCGGTCCGACAGGGCCTGGTTGTTCTGGCAACACAGCGATATAGGCCGGGTAAATGGTATCCGGACTACCGTAGATTTTAATGTATTTAAGGGCGATAGTACAGACCTTGCCAAACTGTGCATACCTTAGCACTATATACAGGTTATGGAAGAAGAACAGGAAAAACCGCCGGAAGATCCCAATAAGATGGATTATGAATTATTTCATTTCCTTATAAAGATTATGAGGACCATTTTTATTGGTTTTTTCTGGATGATGATCAATGTATTCCTGGGTTTGTACCTGGGATTTGCCGTACCGGAGGAATCTACCCCCGGCAGGATGATCTTTTTCTATGTTTGGTTCGGGGTTTCCATGCTCGCTTTCCTTTATCTGGTATGGCGCCTGTGGCGTAAAAAGATGAGCGCTCCCTGATCACCGGGCAGCAGATCTCCTGCCCAGCTCCATTGTCCATGCGTTGTTATAGCGGCCAATGCCGATCTCTGTAAATTTTGCGTCCATCATATTATGGCAATGGCTGGGGCTATTCAGCCAGCCAAGTATCACTGCCTGTTCGTCGAGGTTCCCTGTGGCGATATTTTCGCCGTAATAATTCCATTTATAACCTGCGGCATCAAGGCGGGAGCCTGGCGTAGAGCCATTGAGCCCGGTATGGTTGAAATAATTATTGAGTGCCATGTCTTTGCTGTGGTCATAGGCGGCTCTTTCCAGCAGGCCGTTCCAGGTGACCGGATCTACAGCCGGCATTTTATCAGTGCCACAGTTGCAGCCGCGGCTGCGTATTCCGTTTACCAGCATTAACAGGGCGTTGCGGTCCACTTTGTTTTCAGGTACCACAGCGGTATCGGCAGGAAGTATTTTTCCCGGCTCTTCGGGGAGTGGGGTTGCTGTTTTAGAACAACTGCAATAAATAATAACAGCCATCAATGTGGTGGCCACACGCATAATTTTCCCGGGCATAACCAGTAATAAGTTATAGTAAATAGATACCGGGTTCTAAACAGGACTTGGATTAAAACTAAAATCGGCTTTAGGAAGGAACTTGATTAAAACTACTCGTGGTTGATCAGAGGTTACGGGTTAAAACTGCTTTAAGGCACCGAAGATACTACGTAGATATGAGATATGGAACATAGTTTTTGTAAATCTAATGTTAATCATAACTACCATATTTCTACGTCTATAGTGTTGTTATTCTTTCTCACTGTGCATCAGGGTTTTGTGGAGATGATGCCCCGGCGCCAGTTCGCTATGTCTTCAAAATGGCCTGTTTAACGGGTGGAATAGTGTTTGTTATCTCCTTCAGGTATCTCCCATATTTTCATCTTCAAAAAAAGAGATTATGAAAAAAAAGGAAACAGATCATACCGGCGAACATCATGATAAGAAGAAGAGACCGGTAGATATTCTGTCGCAGGATAAAGGAACCGGCAACCGTAATCCGCTGCACGGCGATTTGTCTGATAAGCCGGAGGAAGAGAACAAAGTGGTAAGGGATAATGATGAAAAAGGAAAGAAATCAAAGCATTGAATATTTTACCATATCAAATGAAAACAAACTAGACTTTATTTAAAAATAAAGAAGTGCCAAACTTCTTTAATGTTGTGGTGTATAGCGGCCATCCTATTCCTGGGATGGTTTTTTTTAGCTGCTATGGTCAGCAATAATTTTCCATTCGCCTTTTATCTTTTTCAGGATGAGGCTGAAATGGCCTTCCAGGTTGCCTATTGTTCTTTCCAGGTGCCATTTACCTATCAGCAAACAGGTGCCGGACGCCAGGGGTTTGAATTGCAGTAATTTGAAATCCAGCCTGCCCATGGCAGCAGTGTTAGGGTAGGTTTTCTTATAGCGATCCAGCGTAGCCTGCCAGCCGTAGGTTACCCCGTTTTTACCAATAAAAAGGAGGGAATCGGAATGCCAGTAAGTGGCCATGAAGCCATCTATATCCCCTTTATTCCAGGCCGATGTTTGAACGTCCATCAGCGCCGTAATCTGCTGCTGATCGGAAGAACCGCCTTTCTGGGCATGGGTGGGCATTCCAGCTAAAGCGCCCAACAGGATAAGAAACAGTGCAAAACGCATGGTAAATTTTTAGCAAAAGATAAACAGTTTTTCCGATGTAATGCAATGCCTATTATAGTAACTTTGCAGCACTATTTAAAAAGCACTATTCAAAATTATATTTTAAAATCAACAGTTTATGCCCGGATTTGAACTATTTGGAGCCGAGGAAAGGAAAGAAGTAAACGATGTACTGGAAACAGGAATCATGATGCGCTACGGATTTGATGGTCCGCGTAAAGGCATCTGGAAAGCAAAGGAACTGGAACAGGCCATTTGCGATAAACTGAATGTACAGTATACCCAACTTGCCTCCAGTGGTACGGCAGCATTAACCACTGCTATGGCAGCCCTGGGATTGGGGGCCGGCGATGAGATCATTATGCCGACCTTTACTTTTGTGGCCAGCTTTGAATCGGTATTTTCCGTAGGAGCTACACCGGTGCTGGTAGATGTGGATGATACCCTGACACTTGACCCCAAAGCAGTAGAAGCCGCTATTACTCCGCGTACAAAGGCCGTGATGCCGGTGCATATGTGCGGGGCGATGGCAGACCTGGATGCCTTGCAGGCCATCTGCAAAAAGCATAACCTGTTTTTGCTTGAAGACGCCTGCCAGAGCTTCGGAGCGTCTTACAAAGGAAAGGCGCTGGGGTCTATCGGCGACGCAGGTACGTTCTCTTTCGATTTCGTAAAAACGATCACCTGCGCAGAAGGCGGAGCGATCATCACCAACAATAAAGATATTTATACTAAATGTGACGGCTATACGGACCATGGACATGATCACCTTGGTGCAGACCGGGGGGCAGACCTTCATCCGTTTATTGGTTACAACTACCGTATTTCAGAACTGCATGCAGCGGTAGGACTGGCACAGATCCGCAAACTGGATACTTTCCTGGAAATACAGCGTAAAACCAAGAAGATATTCAAGGAGGCCCTGGCTACAGTACCGGGCGTAACCTTTCGCCGCCTGCCGGATGAAGCCGGCGACAGCGCCACTTTTCTTTCGTTTTTCCTGCCGGAAACCGCCCAGGCGGCCAAAGCGGCTGCAGCAATGAAAGCAGCCGGACTGGTGGCGTTTCACTATTATGAAAACAACTGGCACTACATCCGCCAATGGCAGCACTTTAAAGAAGGCAGTGTATTAACTCCTTTTGCCAAAGAACTGAAACAGGCGATGGAGGTATATAAAACCAAAGAGTTTCCCGCTTCAGATGCTATTATCGGCAGGAATATTTCTACCCCGATCAACCTGAGCTGGAGCGATGCAGAGATACAGGAGCGGGCGGAGAAACTGGTGAAAGCAGTGAAAAGCGCATTATAATTGACCTGGTAAAGGCGTGGGGCGGCAATGTATATTTGTTGCCTGCGCCTTTTGCAGTTAAAATCATACTACATGAAAAAAATAGCGTTGATACCTGCCCGTTATGGCGCTTCCCGTTTCCCCGGTAAAATGATGGCCAAGCTGGGTGATAAAACAGTGATACTCAGAACGTATGAATCTGCAGTAAACACGGGGGTTTTTGACGATGTAATGGTAGTGACAGACAGTGATCTTATCTATAATGAAATTGTAAGTAACGGTGGAAAGGCGGTTATGAGTAAGAAGGAGCATGAATGTGGTACTGATCGTATAGCCGAAGCCGTTACAGATATGGAAGTGGATATTGTGGTGAATGTGCAGGGAGACGAGCCCTTTACGCAAAAAGAACCGCTGGAAAAACTGCTGAAAGTATTTGAAGGGGAAGAAGGAAAGAAAGTGCAGGTAGCCTCGCTGATGCAGGAGTTGAAAGACCAGGCATCCATTGAGGATCCTAATTATGTGAAAGTAGCGGTAGATAAGAATTTCAACGCATTGTTCTTTTCCCGTTCCGTTATTCCTTACCCGCGTAACACGGATATAAAAAGCATTTACTACGAGCATATTGGTATTTATGCATTCCGGAAGCAAACCCTGCTCGACTTCACGCAACTGGAGGTAACACCCCTGGAGGCTGCGGAAAAGATCGAATGTTTGCGTTACCTGGAGAACGGGATCCCTATGAAGATGGTTGTAACTTCATACATGGGTGTTGAAATAGATACCCCTGAGGACTTGCAGAAGGCAGCAAAACTTTTATAACACCTAACTATTACGGATATATGAAATTCAGGAATTTTAAAATGGTGGATTATGTAGTTTACGGCAGCGGATGTTTTGATCAGCTGGGTGAAATACTTGCCCCCAGGCGCATAGGCGATGCTCCCATGATATTTTTCGTGGATGAGTACTTCCAGGATAAGAACGAATTTTTGTCCCGTATCCCGTTGGAAGGGAAGGATAAAATTGTAGTGATTGATGTAACCGATGAGCCTAAAACGAAAACGGTAGACAAGATCCGCGATGAACTCAAAGCGGAATTTGGTACAGTATCAGGGATCATTGGTATTGGTGGAGGATCTGTGATGGATATGGCCAAAGCGGTGTCCCTGATGATGACAAACCCGGGTTCATCTGCTGATTACCAGGGATGGGATCTTGTAAAAGTAGCGGGTGTTTATAAAGTGGGCATACCTACTATTTCCGGTACAGGAGCGGAAGTGAGCCGCACCTGTGTGTTAACGGGTCCTACCCGTAAACTGGGAATGAACTCTGATTTCACACCATTTGACCAGATCGTACTGGATCCTTCGCTGACGAGAACAGTAGAAGCCAACCAGCGTTTCTATACGGCGATGGATTGCTTTATTCACTGCGTGGAATCGTTGGAGGGTACCTACCTGAATGCATTCAGTAAATCGTACGGAGAGAAGGCACAGGAGCTGTGTGAAGAAATTTTCCTGCAGAAGGAACAGTGGGATGATGATGCCGATGAAAAGCTGATGATGGCCTCTTATGCAGGCGGAATGAGTATTGCTTACTCACAGGTAGGTGTAGCGCATGCGGTGAGCTATGGGTTGGCATATTTGCTTGGCACCAAACATGGTATTGGTAACTGCATTGTGTTTGACAAGCTGGAGGAATTTTATCCGGAAGGGGTAATAAAATTCAAGCAGATGGTGAAAAAGCATAACATCACTATTCCGCAGGGTATCACCAAAGGATTAACCGACGAGCAGTTTGAAACGATGATCAATGTGTCGCTGGGGATGGCTCCTCTATGGGAAAATGCGCTGGGGAAAGACTGGCAGCAGATCATGACCCGCGAAAGACTGCGTAAGCTGTACGAGCGTTTATAACAGGGTTTAATTATATTGGAAGCAGGAACGGACGGAATAATTTCCGGTTGTTCCTGCTTTTTTTATTTTGGGAGAGATGTTCGTCTGCCTCAACGCAAATTCAGTGCGTAGTGACAGACTATTTTGCCATCAGAGGAATTTATCATGATCATACTAATTGTCATTTCGGGAATTGTGATATTGGTGCTCGGTTACCTGTTGTTTGCTGCGCGGCAACAGCAGCGGGTGCGCGAGGCGATGTTCATACAGCAGCAGCGTGACTGGCAAGCCAGCCAGGCTGTTCTGCAGGAAAAGTATAACCTGCAGGAAGCCAGGCAGGAATACCTGCAGAATATGCTGGATGATAAAGGGATACTGGTAAAGGAAAAGCAGGAGCAACTGGAGCGGTTAAATGAAGAGTTTTCGGTGCTGATGTCTGAGCAGGGGCGCATCATGGAGCAGAATAAATACCTTCAATTGCAACTGAGTGGGGAAAAGGAGCGGCTGCAGCAGGTACAGCAAGACTTCAGGGTACAATTTGAGAACACTGCACAGCAGTTGTTGCAGCGGATTTCCGGCACTTTCATGGAGCAGAATAAGGTGAAAATGGATGATGTGCTGAAGCCGCTGGCAGAGAAGATCGATAACTTCCGGAGTAGTGTACAGCAATCGCTTGTGGCGGAAACGGCGCAGCGCACAGAATTGAAAAACGAGTTGCAGCGGCTGCTGCTGCTCAATCAAACATTGTCGAAAGAAGCCAATAACTTAACCAATGCCTTAAAGGCTGATACAAAGAAGCAGGGGAATTGGGGGGAAATGATCCTGGAAAGGGTATTAGAGGCTTCCGGGTTGGAAAAGGGCGTACATTATTTTACCCAGGACGCCCAGCGGGATGAAACCGGGCAGCTGAGAAAACCCGACCTGGTATTGCAGCTGCCGGAGGACCGGCAACTGGTTATCGACTCCAAAGTATCTCTTAAAGCGTATGAACAGTATTGCAGCGCAACCAGTGAGGAGGAGAAGAAGCAGGCGCTCAGAATGCATCTGCAGTCGGTAAAGAACCATGTAACTGAGCTGAGTGCCAAGGCGTATCATACATTATACAAAAACACAACAGACTTTGTGATGTTGTTTATTCCCATTGAGCCGGCGTATGCACTTGCCATTATGCAGGTAGACGAAGACCTGTATGATTTCGCATTCCGTAAAAGGATCATATTGGTAAGTGTACCGTCTTTACTGGCTACGCTCCGGGTAATTGATAATATGTGGAGACTGGATAAACAGAATAAGAACGCGGAGGAAATTGTAAGGCAGGGAAGCGCACTGTATGATAAGTTCGTAGGATTTGCGGAAGATATGGGGCTTATTGGGGAGCATTTGAAGAGGAGCCAGGGGGCGTATGAAAATGCCATGAATAAGCTATCTGCCGGTAACGGCAATCTTGTGGGCCGTGCAGAAAGGATGCGTAAACTTGGACTCGACAATAAGAAGGAGCTGCCTAAAAATTTAAGGATAGCCGTAACAGAGGATTTGTCATTGCCTGAAGAGGAGCCTGTTACCGTGATCCCGGCGAAAGCAATCCCGGAGGATGGCATTGCGGACGAATAACGGGTAATGTACGGCTGCATTATAACCTTGGCATAATGCGGCCTTTCCGGTTATACCTTTTGTACAACAGTATCCGTAGTTTTCCCAGGTTTATAAATGAAACTGAGATACAATGTGGCCATCAGCGTAATGCCGGCAAATACATAAAATGTAACCGGGAAATTAGTGGCGTGGTTATTATAAATAAATGCGGAAAAATAGGCTCCCAGGCCAATGCCGGCTTCCATGGCAATGTACATGCTGGCGAGCGCACGTCCGCGATGTTCCGGCCGGCCAAGATCAACAGTCCAGGCAGTTACTGCGGGAGAGTTCAGTCCCACCGAAATACCATATACCACGGCGGAGGAAAGAAGTAACAGGCTGTTATGGGCCAACGCCATCATTAGCATGGAACCGGCCATCATTACAGCAGAAACTTTCAATACCGGCACCCGCCCAAACTGGTCTGATACCTTGCCTGCCAGTAACCGGATACCAATAGAGCTACCAGTAAAGAAAGTGAAGAAGAGCCCTTTATTGCTTATCCCCAGATAGGCGCTGAAATCGGGTATGATAGTAAGAATGGCGCCGTAACTGAAATAAGTAAGAAAAGTGATGATCACCGGTGACCAAACCAGGGGCTCAAAAATTTCACTGCCGGAGATCCTCAGCAGGGAAAACCTGAAGCGTTGTTTATGGGCAAGCGTCTCTTTCATTCCGATAAGAATCACCACAGACAATAATGCAAATACAGCTGATAGCTGGAACATGATGTTAATATTCCACCGTACGGCCACATATCCGCCGATGGCAGGCCCCATGGCCATTCCAATGGTGCTGAATAATCCTACCATACCCATGGCCTCGCCCCGTCGTGTAACGGGTACCATGTCAGACACATAGGCAGCAGTGCCGGTGGGCTTAAACCCGGTGGAAAATCCATGGAAGAACCGTAACAGGAGGAAGGCGCCAACAGAACTGATCAGCGGATAAATCAGGCTGCATACCACACATACCAACGACCCGAAAATCATAACCGGCACCCGCCCAATCGTATCTGTCAGTTTGCCGCTGAATGGTCTCGAAAGCCCCGCCATTAAAGTAAATAAGCCAATAATGTATCCTTTGTAATCAGCCCCGCCCATCCGGGTAAGATAAGCCGGCAGTTCGGGGATCATCATATTGAAGCTGGCAGAAAAGAGTGCGTTGCTAAGGCAAAGTAATATAAAATGCAGGGTGTAAATCTTTTCCTTCGACTGATACATGCCCGCAAAATTAGGAACTATGGTACAATTTTAGCAAAGTAATTGCCTCCTGCAATAATCTTATGAACAAAAATCAGCGGTGGTCTGTTTA
>NZ_DATMTE010000544.1:0-13973 GCF_035564935.1 Chitinophaga sp.
GGTAACAAAAAGGTGACTGCATAGCATGCCTGTTCCTAACACGGGCCCACATCAGCGGGCCCGTGTTGATAAAAAAGTAGTAACTATTTTCTGTATTCTACCGTAGCCATTACGGGAAAGTGATCTGACGGCTCCCTGGCAATATATTTCGACATACGCACTTCTTTTGGGAAATTGGCGTTAGCCTCAGGTGTAGCGCCTTCAGGGCGTTTGCTGCGATAGCTATCGGTAAGGATACCATAGCGGCTCACTTTAAACTGTTTGGTCAGGAAAATATGATCGATCCGGCTGTCTGTTTTGCTGTCGGGTTTAAAGCTGTTGAATGTTCCGTTCAGCGCATAGCGGATAGCAGTAGTTTCATAGGCGTCTTCCAATACACCGGAGTTATGGAGCACGGCATAAGATTCACTGGTTTGATCCACATTGAAATCGCCGGTAAGGATCACCGGCTTGTTGCCGGTCATCTCCTTAATTTTTGCCAGTATCAGTTTGGCGCTTTCCGCACGCGCTACTACACCAATATGATCCATATGGAGGTTAAAGAAATAAAAGGTGAACCCTGTTTTAATTTCCTTAAACTCGCCCCAGGAGCAGATCCTGGGCAACACGGCATCCCAGCCTTTATTGGGCCTGTCGGTGATGGCCGACATCCAGAAGTCGCCTTTCTTCAGCAATTTAAATTTTGTTGTTTTATAAAAGATAGCGGAATATTCCCCTTTTGTTTGTCCGTCGTCACGGCCCACGCCAATATAATCGTAACCGGAAAGACTGCCTTTCACATCTTCCAGCTGGTGGTGTAAACATTCCTGGGTACCGAAAATATCAAAGTCATGGAACGCAATCAGGGAGGCGATTACCGGGAACCGTTGTTTCCAGCCATTGCCTGCAATGGAATCATCTTTGTTGTTATCGTTGCGCATATTGTAGGTAGCTACATTAAATTGCTGCGCTTTTACACCACAGGAAAAAATGACTACACAGGCCATTACCAGCATTACGCTTTTCTTCATCTGTTATAATTTATACGGTTATCAATACTACTCTTCCCAACCCGGATTTTGCAGCAGGGCGGGGTTGAGCTGAAGGTCTGTATAAGGAATGGGATACAGGTACTTACGTTCCAGCCATTCTTTCTTTACATTGTCAAGCCAGTGCAGTTCGCCATAAGTGCCATGCGAGAGCTGCTGCGGATTTACGGTATTACCCAGCTGCGGAGATACGTTGATATAGGTAACTCCTTTCACCGGGTTAGCAGGCATGGTCTGATAAAAACAAACATCCGGTGTCCCGTTGTTGTCAAGATCCATCAGTTCATTCAGTGCCCGCACATACATACCGTTCCAGGAACCGGTGAGTAACGGCGCTTCTCTCCATCTTACCAGGTCATTAAAGCGGAATCCTTCCAGCACCAGCTCTATGCCTCTCTCCCGCCTGATCTCCAGCAGGGAAGGATCGGTAATATCGTTAAAATAATTGCTTTTTAAATAGTTATCGATGACCACCGGTTTATTGTCAATACCACCGGTAATACCGGCACGTGCACGTAAAGCGCCAATGGTCATTTTCCAGTCGTCGTCGTTAAGCAATCCTGTTTCTGCGCGGGCTTCCGCATAGTTCAGCAGGATCTCTGCATACCGCATCAGGCAAATGGCGTTAATGTTGTTAGTGCCATTGTCGTAATACGTATCGTCCAGGCTCCATTTGATAGGCATATAACCTGTATAGGTATACGAAAATACCGGCGCTCCTGAAGCAACCGCTCCATTGCTGGTACGTTTATATCCCGGTGTGCGGATGGTTTGCTGCAGGCGGTTATCGCGTCCAAGTGTTTCCTTGTTAAAAGGCAGCGTATCATACCCGGGTTTAGCGGTGAAGGGCGTACCATCAATATTGAGGTAGGTATTTATGAACTTGCGGGTGAAGCTAAGCCGGGAGCCGTAGGTGGCGCTGGTATACCACCAGTTGGCATCGTTGAAAACACCAAGACTTGAATTGGCAATATTAGCCAGCATCACTTCGGAGCCAACCGGTGCTGTGCTGGTAAATATCTGCCGGTAGGAAGCGGAGGCGCCGCCTGCCTGGTTTAAGCTGAACGACTTACTGTCAATTACCACTTTCGCGGCTGCTGCGGCGGCTTTCAACAGGCTGTCGGCGCCACCAGCCAGGCCCAGTTGTTTCTGGTACCTGCGGAAGGTGCCTTCAAACAGGCACACGCGCGACTTAAATCCATACACTACATTTTTTGTGATCTGGCTGCAGGTAGGATCGCTGGTGAGCGTGATATTGGCTGCAGCAAAATCCAGGTCAGCGATCACGGAATCTATGATCTTTGTACGGGGATCACGGCCGGCATACAGGTTGGGATCGTCCACTTCAAAGGGTTTGCCGATCCAGGGTACATTACCGAAACGCTTTACTTTATCAAAGTAAAAATATGCCCTGAAGAAGCGCGCCAGTCCGAGGTAATTATTCCGTATGGCTTCCGGTACCCGCTGATCAGTACAGTTAGCAATGAAATAATTGAGGTTGCGCAGATTCTTCCAGTCCCACCCGGTGGCGGTCCTGGAGGTATATCCGCCTTCCCTTAAAAAATCCGGAACGGAGTTTACGGCACTGTAGTCGGCCATTCCATCTGTTTTATAGATATCGTTAATGCCGGGCAATACGTCGTAAAAAGAGTTAGCATACAGTTTCAGTCCATCGGCACTGCCAAATACAGCGTCTTTAGTGGCGGTGGATTGCGGTGTCTGATCCAGGTTCTTTGCACAACCGGTGATAAGCAACCCTGCTGCCAGTATCAATGCCGCTCTTTTGCCGAATAATGCAGTTATATATTGTTGCATAGCTTTTCCTTTTTATTTATCAGAGTGTGATGTTGATCCCGATGGTATAGCTTTTCAGGATGGGATAGTTATTACCGTTACCCGAACTGTTCTGGTCAGTTACAGCATCAGAGCGGCGGATACTTTCCACATCAAGGTCGCGGGTTATTTTATAAAGCGGCGACCACGACCAGAGGTTTTCTGCAGAGAGATACACGCGTGCAGATGTCATCCGTGCGCGGGCCACCAGGGCATGGGGAAGGTTATAGCCCAGTTGCAGGTTTTTAAGCCGTATGTAGGCTACATTCTGCAGGTATTTGGATTGCGGCGGGTTCAGTTCTCCTGCGCCGTTTTGCGCCACATATCCGCGGTAGCGGGGGAAGTACGCATCCGGGTTATCTTCCGACCAGATCTTTCCCTGTTGTGATTTAGGCATAAAATTATACGGGCGGTTATATTGTCCCCAGAATACATCTGATTCAGATCCCGGCCACCAGTCCTGTTGCAACACACCCTGGAAGAAAGCGCCAATAAAGAAATTGTTCCAGTCGGCGCTCAGGTTGATACCATAAGTATACCTTGGCAGTGTATCGCCGATAATAGAGAGATCGCCATGCTGGCTGAGCGTGTTTGCACCGTTGTTGATAGCGGGGTCATTGTCCAGGTTTTTGAAGCGGATATCGCCGGGCAGCCACTGCCCGCTGTTAGAGGCTTTGAAGAGGGCCTGTGTGGCAGCGGCCTGGGCTACGTTCTCTTTTGTCCAGTAGCCATCGTTGGTATAACCCCATATCTGGCCAAAGCGCTGACCTACGTAATAATCCGTGAGCTTATTATTGGTGTTGTTATACTTGGTGATAGTGGCTTTATAGTCGGCCATGGAAACGCTTACTGCATAGTGCAATGGTTTGGAAGCTATATTGAACTGGTCTTTCCAGCCTACAGTTACTTCCCATCCTACTGTTTTCAGGTCGGCGTAGTTTCCTTTAGGCACGTCCGTCCCAAATACTGCGGGAAGTGTTTGCCCTACGGTGAACATATTTTTGGTGATCCTCGTATAGGCGTCGCCGCTAATGGTGAGGTGGTCGTTGATAGCGGAGAGGTCCAGGCCGACATCGCGCGTGGTGGAGGTTTCCCAGGTGAGTCCGTCCGGCAGCACTACGGGCTGTGATGTTTGCTGGTTCTTCACGCCGTTAATCACGCGGGATGATTGTGTAATGGCCAGTTTTTCCTGGTAAGCGTACGAGGCCACGTTACCATTACCCAGCGAGCCATAGGAGCCTCTTATTTTCAGGTCCGAAATAACTTTGGGCGATACTTTCCAGAAAGGTTCCTGTGTTACGCGCCAGCCGGCAGACACAGAAGGGAAAAAGGCATAGCGCTGATTGGAAGGGAACTTGGAGGAGCCATCGTAGCGGCCGTTCACTTCCACGAGGTAGCGGTCTTTATACGCATAGTTCAACCGGAAAAATTCACCCATAATAGCCCAGCGATCGTAGCCACCGGCCGTATTCACATTGGTACCAAGCGCCAGGCTGAGGTCTTTTGCATCCGCATATACCAGGCCGTTACGGGTGGTGGCAGATCCCTTGTAAGTTGACTGCTCATAGTTGAATCCAAGCAGGGCTTTAAAGTAATGCACATCTCCCCCAAACCTGTTTTCATACTCCCCGTACAGGTTAGAAGCCAGGTAGAGGGTATTGTAACTGCTCATCATCAGGTCGTTGTACGCATTTCCCACATAAGCGGTTACACCGGGCGCCGCGCTGTAGGGCACGGGTACGCGTATACGTTTCTGGTTATCGGCGGTGTTCTGGAAAGTGAAGTCGCCTTTCAACCGGAATTTATCTTTATAAATATTCGCGATGAAGCCGGTGGTATTCCGGAAGATCTGTTTGTTCCAGTCGAGCCCGTTTTTGCCATAGTACATATCTCCTACCGTGTACGCTGCGGAAGCGGTGAGGGTGCCATCCGGGTTGAGCAACATGGAAGAAGGATGCGCTTCATCGGCCATATTGCGCCAGATACCACCCCCTTCGCCTACGTTAAGCGGGTTGTGATAATCCCTGTTGGAAAACTCCGTATTGTTATATACCTGCAGGAAGGGGAACAGCTGGATGTTTCCTTTTGCGCGGAGGTTATACATTTTATAATCATCGGTATTAAAGCGGAACAGCCCGTCCTGGCCATAGTACCGGCCGGTGAGATAATAGCTGGCTTTACCGCTGCTGCCGGAAACAGTGAGGTTCTGATCGGTAGCCGTGGTGTGATCCTTATAAAGCAGGCCGTACCAGTCGGTATTGCCATAATACTCGTAGTTACCTGCTGCGTTCACAATAGTTTTTGGTAACGACGGATCATCGTTATGCGCTTTCAGCGCCTCGAGGTAAGCCGGGGAGAAAGGCTGCGTTTTATTGATGTTCTGCGGTGTTTGTGAATAATCGTTCCAGGCCGTCCATGCTTCGTTGAAATTTTTAGCATATTCGTAACCGTTAGTCACCATATCAGGAACGGTGGTAGGCTTTTTAAGAGAGTAGTTAGACGAATAGCTTACACTCAGTTTATCTTTTACCGGTGTTTTTGTGGTGATGAGCACTACGCCAAATGCCGCTCTTGCCCCATAAACCGCTGCGGAGGAAGCGTCTTTCAGTACTGTAACACTGGCCACATCAGCGGGGTTGAGCATAGCCGGATCGCCTTCCACCCCGTCAATGAGGATAAGGGCGCTTCCACCCTGCCCGATGGATGTTGTACCGCGGATGTTATAGGCGGGCGACTGGATCGGCTTACCATCGCCGGGTACCAGGTTGAGGTTGGGGATCATACCCTGCAACCCCTGGCTGAGGTTAGGCAGCGGCCGGTTTTCCAGCACCTTGCCGGATACCTGTGCTACCGCTCCGGTAAGGTTTGCTTTTTTCTGGGTGCCATATCCCACCACCACTACATCGTTAAGGTTGGATATATTATCTTTTAATACAACCTGGATACTTGTTTGATTACCTATGGCGAGCGTATCAGGCTTATACCCGATAAAACTGAATATCAGGCGGTCGCCGCTGGCTGCCATGATACTGAAGTTACCTTTGGTATCTGTATTAGTACCGGTAGTGGTACCGGATAATTTAATAGATACCCCCAGTAAGGGCTGACCGGCGTTATCGACCACCCTCCCCTTTACCGGGTGCGATTGCGCAGAGCTTCTGAATGCGTAGCCTAGCAGCAGTAGAATGCATAACCATCTCTTCATGGCGATTCTGTGATTTTGTAGATCAGGAATAATAAAATGTCTGCTGCAAATAAGGAAGCGGGGGTTAACAGGCGGGTTAACTGGTGATTAACCGGGCAGATTAATCTAAAATAAATTATGAAATAAGTCTATAATCGACTAAATTAACACTAGAAAAGTTTCTTAAACTAAAGTTAACTTTCAGATCGGATATAATACCTTTTAAGCGAGTAATTTGCCACGTTATTGAGAGCCGGTAACCCGCTTTCCCATAGAACAATTGGAAAACACTTACTACCATAATTATGAGGTAGCCTATGTATAGATTTACCCTCTTGTTATTAATATTACTGACTACTGCCATCACCAGCAAAGCCCAGGAAGCTTACGGACTGCAGTTTGCGTGTAAAAATATTCCGCAGGAATCACGTACCTCCCTGGATCTTTTCCCCGAGAAGCCATTGGTGGTGAAAGATAAATATGCCCTGTCGTTTGACTTGTCGTTCATGCCTTTTTATTCCTCTTATTTCGGATATATTTTCCGGATAACAGATGAAAAGAAACAAAATATCGACCTTATATATAATGTACACACTTATGCATTTAATGTAGTTACCGGCAATGATTTTTCGGGGATCTCGTTCAGAATAGACAGGGATACACTGTATCACCAATGGAATCATATCCGGCTGGACATCAATACCGCCACACACACATTACTGGTAACCGTAAACGGGAAGGAAATACAAACGATCCGGCATCCTGCGATATCAGGACGCCAGCTCAATATTTGCTTTGGGGCCAATTACCGAAAAACATTCAAAACTTTTGATGTAGCGCCAATGCGCCTCAAGGACATCGCCATTTACGACGAACAGGAATTGCGGCATCGCTGGCCACTGGACCAGGTAAATGGCACTGTGGCAAAAGACGGGTTAACCGGCCAAACCGCTACTATTAAAAATCCTGTTTGGCTGCGACCACAATTCAGCCAATGGCAGCTGGCCGATTCTTTTTCTATTAACAGCAACGCCAGCGTAGCCGTAAATCCCGCTACCGAAAATGTATATATCACCGGAAGAGACTCCGTTTATCAATACAGCAGTAGCTTCCGGACGCTTACTGCTGCTGCACTGATGCAGCCGCAGGGTACACCGGCGGGCATCCGCGCGGTATATGATGTTACCCGGCATCAGCTCTGCAACCTGTTTCCCGACAGGCAACAGGCAGCCTTGTTTGATTCTGCAGGCAACCGGTGGACACAAACCATTGATCATAACGCCATCACGAATTACTGGCATTCCAACGTTTTCTTTTCGCCGTACGACAGCGCCATTTATTCGGTGGGAGGATATGGCGACTTCCGCTACAAAAATGAAGTACACCGGTATGATCCCCTGAGCCGGCATTGGGACACCGTGCACATAACCGGCGACTTTTTCACTCCGCGATACCTTTCTGCCGCCGGGGCAAATACCGCGGGAGATTCCGTTTACATTCTCGGTGGTTATGGCAGCATTACCGGTGATCAGCTGCTGAACCCCCACCCGTTGTACGACCTGCTGCTGTTTGATGTAAAGCGAAATACCTTTAAAAGTATCTATAAACTGAAAGAGCCGGAAGAAGCATTTGCCCTGGCCAACAATATGATCGTGAACAGTGAGCACCAGGAATATTTTGCGCTAACGTTCCCCAACGACCGGATGACTTCATCCCTGCAGCTGATCCGCGGCTCGCTGAAAAGCCCGGTATATACCAAGCTGGGAGCCAGCCTGCCATACAATTTCTATGACACCAAATCTGCCGCATATCTATTCTATTGCCCGCAGAATGATCAACTGGTAGCCGTTACTTTCTTCTCTCCAAAAAATAATATAACAAAGGTAAAAATATACACACTGGCCTTTTCTCCTTACGGGCTGGCTGCAAAAGCGCCGGTGAACCGGGGCATACCTGCCTATGTTGTAAGATTACTGCTGGCAATCGCCATTGGCTTTTCATTATTCCTGTTGGCAGCCGGTATTTCTGCGTTAAAAATAAATAAAGGAGATGATCAACGGCTAGTTGCCCCCGAGCCACAGGAGGAAACACCGGAAGCACCTGTACCGGCTACTTCCATCCTTCATACACAGCCGGTATCTGCCGTTTATTTATTCGGTCACTTTACGGTACTGGATAAGGATGGCAACGACATCACCCGCTTATTCAGCCCGCTTTTAAAAGAACTGTTCCTGTTACTGTTCCTGCATTCCTTACCGGGTAAAGCAGGCATTTCTTCCGAAAAGATCAATGAAATACTATGGCCCGGAAGATCCATGAAAGATGCGAAAAATAACCGCTCCGTAAATCTCGTAAAACTGAAAACTATTCTCGATAAAACCGGCGCCTTCACTTTAGTAAAAGAAAATGATAAATGGATCTTTCATTTTGATGATCCGCTGGTTCGCGTTGACCTGGCAGAATACCTTCAACTGTTGCCGGTTATTTCCATCGATGGCAACAACATCCACCGCATTGCGGACATTGTAAAAAGAGGTGCATTTTTACAGGAAACGGAGTATTCGTGGCTGGACAAATTCAAAGCAGATATTTCCGCACAGGTGATCCCGCTGCTGATCCATTACCTGGAAAACCACACTATAGAACCGGAACAGGTGATCTACATCTGCGATTGCATCCTCAACTTTGACTCGCTTTGCGAAGAAGCTGTGATGTTGAAATGCAAAGCGTTGGTAACCTTGCGTCAACATGCCTCTGCAAAGAAGATATACAGTTCTTTTATTGCAGAATATGAACGCATTTATGGGGAAACGTTTGAAATGGAGTATACGAAGGCGATAGAGCAGTATTAAAAAAAGAAGCTGCATCAAAGCAATTTGATGCAGCTTCGTATTGCATAACGAAGTTTTACTTCATCAGGTGTTCCGGCAAAATCGGCCGACTTTTCTTTTACAACCGCTCCCGGATCACTTTTACCGCATCGCCCCTTTCCAGTTCATTATGCTCCTGCCAGCGTTGCTGCTGCTGTTTTACCAGTTCGCCGGTTTGCCAGGCAAGGAATTTCGCTTCCAGCCGTTCCAGGCATAGTTGCCTGTTCTGTAACTGTGATCGGCTATCCATTGCCAGCACCTGTATGCCGCTGGGACGATGGGTACCGCGAACAGCCGTTTCCACTTTATTCACATGCTGGCCTCCGGGACCGGCTGCACGGCAGGTTTCCAGCGTTACGTCTTTCGGATCCCACTGCACCTGTTTTTTGATATCAAAAACCGCCACTCCCACAAACCAGTTTTTACGTTTGTGGAATTTACGGTAAGGGCTTTGCGCAATCCACTGTATGGTACCTTCCCATGATCCGCAAAACGCAGCGGCATTTTTTCCTTTCAGCAGCAAGGTGGCAGAGAGCAGGGTACCTTTAAGATCTCCTTTTACATTCTCCAATACCTGTATGCCGATGCCTGCCGCCCGGCCTTCCCTTATCATTATTTCCTGCACCTTTGCCACTACCCTGCTGCATTCTGCAGGGCCGCGGCCGGAGGTGATCTGTACCATCATTTGTTCCATAATTGTTAATCTTTATTCATTCTTACAATGGCGGGCATAAACCGGCCTTGTACCGCTACTAATTCCTGCTGTGCGCTGATCACATTTTCAATGTCTTTGTAAGCCAGCGGGTTTTCTTCCACGCTACCGCCGATAAGGGTTACCCCTGCGGCGGCCAGCATTTTTTTCATCCCGGACACAGTCATGTTTTCCCTGGCCCTTTTGCGGCTCATAGCCCTGCCTGCACCATGTGAAGCGGAGTACAGGGCGTTATCCACACCCTTGCCCATTACCAGATATGCAGCAGTGCACATGCTGCCGGGAATAATGCCCATTTCGCCGGCATGAGCCGGGGTAGCGCCTTTCCGGTGAATGATCACCTGTTGCCCGTTTGCCAGGGTATCTTCCCAGGCAAAATTGTGGTGGTTTTCCACTTTGACAAGCGGCTGCAAGCCCAACGCTTTTGCCAGGTTGATGTGTATACGGTCGTGACATGCCTTTGCATAATCGCCTGCCAGGTTCATCGACAGCCAGTACTCTTGCCCCGCTTCACTGTTGAGATCCAGCCAGGCCAGCTGCTGCGCCGATTTTGGCAGCTTGCAGGTGTCCATGGCAATGCGGGTATAATGCTGCGCGATATTGGCTCCCAGGCCACGGCTGCCGGAATGCGACAACAGGGCCAGGTATTTTTTGGGCGGCAGCTGCAGTGCATTGTCTTCTTCCAATGCTATGATACCAAACTCCACAAAGTGATTGCCACTGCCGGAAGAACCAAGCTGCCGTGCAGCTTTTGCCTGCAATTTCCGCAGCAGTTCTGTTGCCTGGAACGCAGCGCTATCCAGCACCTCATGTTCCTGTGGCAATTCCAGCCCTCCTTCCATACCAAAGTGAGTATGCGCTTTCAACGCCACTTTTACCTGGTGGGAATAGCGTTTCAGGAAACTTTCCGCTTCATCAAAAATGGTGAGCGCCATACGGCAACCGATATCCACGCCTACTGCAAATGGCAGCACGGCATTGTCGGCAGCCAGCACCCCGCCTATAGGCAAACCGTAACCGGTATGTGCATCCGGCATAAGCGCGCCTTGCACGGTAACCGGTAAAGACATAGCCGTTTCCATTTGTTGTTTGGCAGAGCGTTCTATTTCTTTGCCGCCGTATATTTTCAGCTGTCCTGTTTTTTCCAGCAGGCCGTACGACTGAAAATTGCATGCTACCGGTTCGTCCATAAAAGTATCGGCTATTTTTCCGAGCACCTCATGTGAACGGTAGCTGGCCGGATCCGTTTTGATGGCGGTTAACATGGTCATGATATCCGCCCTGGCCGTGTGTTTGAAATGTTTTGAAATAATATTGATGACAAGGCTTCTTGCCTGGTCATTTGTATAACCTATTTTACTAAGTTCTTTTGTTTTTATACTGCCCATAAAAGGTGAGATATTTACAACGTAAGGCCCTTGCGGGCATAGCGCTGCCAGGACTGATCCTAAAAACGAAGATGCTGCAGGTCGCGTTACCGCGAACCTGCTTTCAGCCTTTTAGTCAGCCTGGGTATTGAATATAATTATGTGTAAATTTTTGTTCCGGACGGGAACATCCTTTCCGCCGGGAGTGGCAGATAAAGCAAACAACGGCACTAACGTATGCGTGTATACGAAATATGACTATACCATGGGTACAAAGTGCATATAAGTATTATCCCGGCTTATGTTAAAATTAGCGGCATCGTTTGCCAGATCAGGCAAGCAGCGAAAGGAGCGATATGTGGGTATGTTCTGTCATGATTCCTTGCATTTTAAAAGATGAGCGATAAGGAATTGGCTGCAAAGGTATATCTATTTTACAAATACCTCTCTATTTTTTTTTCATAACAACTTTATTTTTTCCAGTTAAAGATTTTAACATTTCCCGTACCGATAAAAAAGGGTTTATAACTACGCTTGACGTAAATTTGTATGTACCCGCATATTTAACCTCCGGAACCCGCTCCGGACGGGCTACATCAACATTATAAAACTTTTTCTTATGGACAAACAGCTCATCCGCAACGCCTATAAAGTGTACTGGTTGGAAAACGGCAAGGCGCCCGTTTCTGTTTATGCGCTCTGCAAAATTGTAGACGTTTCTGAAACTGCATTCTATGAACAATACAGTTCACTGGAAGCAGTAGAAAAAGACATCTGGCTGGCTATCTTCCAACAAACATTGGATCAGCTGCATGCAGATGAAATTTATCAGCAATATAATGCACAGGAAAAATTGCTGGCCTTTTATTTCCTCTGGGTGCAGAAACTGAAGGAAGACCGCAGCTACCTGCTGTTACAGCGTAAACACTTCCGGTTACCGGATCTGTATCGCAATAAGCTGGAAACTTTCCGGCAGGCGTTTAACAAATACGTAAGCGACCTCGTAAAAGAAGGTTATCAATCCAGCGAAATCAAGGAAAGAAAATATATCTCCGATCAGTATGTACATGGTTTCTGGTTACAGGCCCTGTTTGTGCTGAAATACTGGCTGGACGATACCAGCAACCAGTTTGAAATGACCGACGCCGCCATTGAAAAAGCGGTAAACCTGAGCTTCCAGCTTATCAAATCCAATACCCTGGATAGTTTGCTGGACTTCGGGAAATTTATTTTTACGAGGAAATAAGTATCATGAAAGAGCAATCCAATATTCCCACTTCCAAAGTGGAAAGGGCAGGCAGATTCGTTACGACAGGATTGAAGGTAGGTACCAATTATATCAAACACTACACGCGCAAACTGATGGATCCTTCTACCACAAAGGAAGCGCTCCACCAGGACAATGCCGCGGATATTTACGATACGCTGAGTAACCTGAAAGGCAGTGCCCTGAAAGTGGCGCAGATGCTGAGTATGGATAAAGGCATGCTTCCGAAGGCCTATACCGAAAAGTTTGCCATGTCGCAATACAGCGCTCCCCCGCTGAGCGGCCCGCTGGTAGTGAATACTTTTGTAAAGACGTTGGGGAAATCGCCCTCGCAGCTGTACGACCAGTTCGACCTGCAGGCCTGTAACGCCGCCTCTATTGGGCAGGTGCATAAAGCCGTAAAAAACGGTAAAACCCTGGCAGTGAAGATCCAGTATCCCGGTGTGGCCAACAGTGTGAAATCCGACCTCCGTATCGTGAAACCCTTTGCTATCCGCATTGTGGGCATGAACGAAGTGGATATGGACAAATATTTTGATGAAATTGAAAGTAAATTGCTGGAAGAAACCGATTACCAGCTGGAACTGCGCCGGTCCATGGACCTGTCCCGGGCATGTGCGCATATTCCCAACCTGAAATTTCCCGGCTACTATCCGGAAATGTCGTCGGACCGGATCATTACCATGGACTGGCTGGACGGGCAGCATCTGAAAGAGTTCCTGTTAACCAACCCTTCGCAGGAGGTGCGGGATAAAATCGGGCAGGCCCTCTGGGACTTTTACCAGTTCCAGGTGCATAGCCTGAAACAGGTACATGCGGACCCGCATCCAGGCAATTTCCTGATGCGCCCCGACGGCACGGTAGCCATCTTCGATTTTGGCTGTGTAAAGGAAATACCGGAGGACTTTTATGAAAATTACTTCCTGCTGGTAGATAAGGAAGTATTGAAAGACGAAAAACGCCGGCACCAGATCTATACCAACCTGGAAATGATCCATCCCAGCGATAGTCCAAAAGAAGTGGAGTTCTTTTCCGGCCTGTTCCAGCACATGATCGACCTGCTTACCCTTCCCTTCACGCTGGATACCTTCGATTTCGGCAACGAGGCCTATTTTAATGAAATATATGCCTACATGGATGAGCTTTATAACATGAAAGAGATCCGTGATTCAAAGGTTGCACGCGGCTCCAGGCATAGTCTTTATATTAACCGTACTTATTTTGGGTTATACTCCATTCTCAGCGACCTGAAAGCAAATGTAAACACCGGCCCCGCCAGGATACAGGAGCTGATGGCTGCGGGAAAAACTGCTTAACAGGTTTTCCCGGGCAAATCCCCCCGGAAAGCGCCGTTTTTTCCGATGTTAGTCGTAGAATTACTGCAATTGGTCGCAACTCTTTCGGGATAATTACCCGGTTAACCTAATTTTGCGCCATGAAACAGGAATGGTACCAGCAAAAATGGGCAGTAGTAGCCAGGCATATCCTTGCATGGCTTATATTCTTCTCCCTTCCCTATTTGTTACATCCCACCAATGAAAAGTACGACCAGGACCGCATGAATGAAAAGCAGGCCTGGGCCATGTATGTGTATTTTTCCTACCTCGTGCTGGTGGTGTTCTTTTACCTGAATGCCTGGGTAATGATTCCGAGGCTGATATATAAAAAGAAATATTTTGACTATATCCTTTATAACGTGGGGATATTTATTT
>NZ_DATMTE010000545.1:0-7150 GCF_035564935.1 Chitinophaga sp.
TATCGCAGTCAGCATCAAACTTCTCTGTATCTGCGTTATAAATACAGGGCCCTCCCATCGTCGACACCCACATTTTCCGGCCAGGCAGCTCATAAAAGCCGGTAATATTATTAGCTCTCAGGGAAGTGCTGTCATTGTGATCCTTACGGAATATCTTACAGGAATAGCCATCATAGCGGTTCAGTCCATAAGTAGTTCCAAACCACAAAAAACCATCCCCATCTTTTAGCACTGCGTTTACCTGGTTATGAGAAAGCCCATTATAGGTATTAATCTTTGAAAAATTAAAATGTACACTTTGTGATAAAGCTGTAACGGATTGCAGCAATAAAACAAACCCCAAAAGGTAACGCATCAAAGTAGGTTTTAGGTATAAATAATTATCCGGCATTCATACAATTCCGGTTGGCGCCGCTTTCCTGTTCGGGTCGCCAGGAACGATCGTTTCAGCATATTATAACATTTCATGCCCTGATACGAAATATTCTATACAACTTATTACGGGGCAGTGTATTTAACTTTATAATATTATTCCACGTAAATATTTTGCCCTATTATGAAAATATGGTCACTGCCTCCCGTTTCCCGGACTTCCCTTCATTATACGATCTGTTTAAAAAGTCCGTACTCACAAAATACGATTTTAAGTGTCAATTAAACACATAAATATTTACTACAACTAGTCAGTGATGATCAAAGAGGATGGGGGCTCTTTAAGATTTCGAAAATGATGTAATGATGCTGACCTGTTGCTTTAAAAAGAACCCTTGCAATACCGCCGGCTATTTCATCTAAGTTCGCGGTTACTGTGGTATCTGCAGATGATTTGCTGTTATAATTTTTTACACAACAAAGGTAAAAGGTCCTTCATTTTCGTGGAACAGACTCCATTTGGCAAATATAGCTTTTTCTTCCAGACGCACTACTCATATAAATATAGTTAATAATCATTTTCAACCTGATCTAAAAAGACTAACACCAGGAAACATTTTTCCATTCTATTCGCGCTGTTAAAATACAGATGCAAACTTCTATTTGTAGTGGCCGGAATTTTCTTATCAATTCCTGCCTGGAGTCAGCTGCCAACAGCACAGCAGGTAGCCAGCCAGATGAGAGTTGGCTGGAACCTTGGCAATACGCTGGAGGCTATTTGTGGCGAAAATGCCTGGCAGATGCCTCCTGGGGTACCATGTTTTACTATTGGGGGAATGGCGCCTCAGACTTTGGCCTGTTTAACCGTAGTACAATGGACGATGGAAAGCGCCGGTGGATTTGTAAAGTTAAGAAACAGGGCAACTGGTTTATATCTTGATGGCCTCGGCCAGACAGGCAACGGATCCGACCTGGCGCAATGGAATACAAAGGAAACATCAATTCAGTTCCACAATTGCTTTAACAACCCCTTTAGAAGGATCTGACAGGCCTTCAAATTCCGTTGTAATATTCTCAAATGCTATACGGTGAGTAATATAATTTCCAGGTTGCACCCAACCGTTTTTTATAGCTGTTACAACGTGGTCAAAATCTTCCCGTGTTGCATTACGACTGCTCATTAACGTAGCTTCACGCTTATGAAATTCCGGATGACTGAAACTGATATCTGCTTTCTGCAAACCCACCAGGATATATCTGCCACCATGCGCTATATACTGAAAGCTGTTATTGATTGCACTCAAGCTACCAGTAGCGTCAATGACTACCGCAGGCATATCGCCATTCGTAATAGCCGCCAGTTGATCCACCACGTTTTCAGTAGAAGCATCGATGACATGATCCACTTTTAGTTTCCCGCTGCAAAACGCTAATCTCTGTGCATTTATATCAACAACAATTACCTTACCACCTGCAATACGTGCAAATTCCATGATGCCCAGCCCAATCGGTCCGGCGCCAATAACCAATACGTACTCACCGGGTTTTACATCCGCCCTCCTGATACTGTGTGCGCCAATGGCTAAAGGCTCTACAAGGGCCAGGGCATCATAACCCAGGCCATCACCATGTACTAACGTATACGCGGGAACATTCAGGTATTCCACCATTCCTCCGTCGATGTGAACGCCGCAAACATTCATCTTAACACAGCAATTAGGCTTCCCTGACCTGCACGCAATACAATTCCCACAGTTGAGGTAAGGAATAAACGTCACTACCTCTCCGTTTGTAAATCCTGCTGCCCCGTTGGCATCTGCCAGTTCCCCCGATAGTTCATGACCTAATACACGGGGATAGTTAAAATAAGGCTGTGTTCCTTTGAAGGCATGCAGATCCGTGCCACAAACACCGATCCTGCGGATCCTGATCTGGACATAGCCTTCTCCCGGCGCCTGCCTTTCGGTTTCCTGCAGTACTAATCTTCCCGGTTCCTCACAAACTATTGTTCGCATGTTATTTTTTTAAAGTTGAAAGATTTGCTTCATCATCACCCATTTCTCTCCTTCTTTTGCCCAGGGTAATGGTTGCTGGAACTTTGACATTAACTGTTCCCACTCCTGCACTTTAGGATTGGCTGCATCCGATGCTTTTTTGTCCTGCTCATTATACAAATCGGTCGTCTCCATAATCATCATTAAGCGGTTGCCTGTTCTATAAATCTCCATTTCAGCAATCCCGGCGTTCAGGATACTCTTTCTTACTTCCGGCCAGCCATTTTCTGCTTTGTGCCAGTATTCATATTCCGCAATATATTGAGGATCGTCTTTCAGATCAAGGGCTAAACAGTATCTTTTCATAGCGACATTTAATATTTACAAATAACCGGCGGCATAGGCAGGATCAATCAATCCTCCAATTTCCATTTCCTTCCAGAACCCCTCGGGGATCATTGAATGGGGCAATGCAACATTTTGTGCCACCCTTTCCGCCTGCGTAGTATTTAAAGCTATACTTCTCACGCCGGGTGCGCTCATGCCAAAAACCACACACGCCGCTACCGGCGCTACATTGTAATTGGTACATAACCGGTAAAACTGATCCCGCCAATCGTATAAGGTTTTATCTTTTACCGGGTCTGTTAACTGATAGTTGTAATAAGCGGATCCGGTAAGAAAACCACCGTTAAAAACGGATGAATTTATAATGGCAATATCCTGCTGTTCCAGCTTTAACATAAAATCTACCAACGCCGCAGGGTGGCTATGAACAGTCATACTGTTTGCAATCATCACCCAATCCAGTTTTACATCTTCCGCTATTTTTGCTATGATCCGCCAATCCTTGGCTCCTACTCCAATGGCGCTGACCTTACCCGCCTGCTTCAGCTCATGTAAGGCCCGGTAGGCATCCAGTATATCCTGATAACGTTGCTGCCGCTCCTGTTCACTCTTTGATGCTGCGAGGTATTCATCCGGGTCGTGCACGGATACCAGTTCCGCATGATAGTCGCCCAATAATTTATTGCCCTGTTCATAACATTCCAGGATGCCGTAGTAACTTATTTTCTGAACGGCATCATGTTCCAGGTTTCGCCATACGCCCGGTTCAAAAGTGGGTTCTGCCGTTTTTAGTTCGGTACGCAGCCACCCCAGCTTATTACTGATCAGCACATCCGACGGTTTGACCTGCAATTGTTTTAAGCTCCGGCCCAACTGCTCTAATGCCAGCCCGGCGCCATATTTACCGGCGGAATCAAATATAACCGGACCTGGCGAACATTTCAGGCATTCCTTTACGATGGATAGCTTTGTTTCATCCGGGAGCGCTACATATAAATTTCCCAACCCGCTGGTGCCAAAAATTACTTTTGGCAATATGAGTTTTTCCATACCAGACATCACTTATTATCAAAGAATAGTTGAAGCAATTAATTTTTCAGGCCTCACTTTTACACGATGACCTTTGAACCCAAAAAAGGCCACCGCTATGAAGCAGACCAATGGCACCATGTACCCGTATTGAATATTTCCCGTTACATCACTGATATAGCCAAATACCCGCGGCAGAATAGCGCCTCCTACAATAGACATAATGATTAAACTACTCCCAAACTCGGTGTCGCCGCGTAAATCCCTGATGCCAAGGGCAAAAATAGTAGGAAACATAATAGACATGAAAAAGCAGATGCCAACTACCGTATAAATCGTGATCATACCAGACCCGCAGACCGCAATTATGCAAAGCAAAATATTAATGACTGCATATACTGCCAGTAACCCCGACGAGCTGAAATGTTGCATTAAATAAGTTCCCATAAATCTTCCCACTAAAAATGCCAGGCCGCACACTCCCAGGTAATCAGCCGCCTTTACCTCCGTTACACCGGCGGCCTTTGTGGCATAGAGAATAAACAAGCTAAACACACATACCTGGGCGCCTACGTAAAAGAACTGTGCAATAACACTCCACGTCAGATGATGGTGTTTAAAAGCATGGAAAATATTCTTGCTCGCTGCATGCCCTTCATTTGTCTGAATCGCCGGCAAGCGGGTGAAGGCAAAAATGACCGCTATCAATACCAACACACTTCCTAAAATAAAATATGGCATTTTTACGGTGGCAGCTTCGGCAGCAAGGGCCAGCTGCCGGCCTTCATTCGTCATTGTACTTAATTCCGCTACGGTATACCCTTTTGTAAGGATAACACGCGCTCCTATTACTGGCGCCAGTGTGGCAGCCAATCCATTAAATGATTGTGCAAAATTTAGTCGCTGTGTGGAAGATGCAGGATCTCCAAGCGACGATGCATAAGGATTAGCCGCTGTTTCCAGAATTGTCAGACCACAGGCGATAATAAATAACGCAATAAGAAAAAACGTATACTGCTGCGTGTTGGCAGCTGGAATGAATAAAAAAGAGCCCAATGCAAAAACCAGCAAACCGGTGATAATCCCGGTTTTATAGCCATATTTCTTCATAATAAATCCTGCGGGCAAAGCCATCAGAAAATAAGCAATAAACACGGCGGAATCAACCAGGGTAGCCTGAACAGTAGTAAGCGTAAATGATTTCTGCAGATGCGGTATCAATATAGGATCAAGATTATGTGCAAAACCCCATAGGAAAAACAGGCTTGTAATCAGGATAAACGGGAAGAGTGTATGGTTCTTTGCCATATATGAATCTTAAATTTTGCGGGTGACTGACCAGGATTTATCTATGGCGCCTGCATCAGTCACCTGCTTTGTTCTGATAAGAGGTAACATGTGTACGTACTTATCCAAATATTAAACGATAGCCCCCTCAATTTTTAATACAAATGCCTCTTTACATGGTACTTGTTCCGGCAACTGCACCTTTAAACCTTCGGACGTTTGCTGAAAGTTCAGCCTTTCATTTCCCAGCAGGCTTACCTGACTCACCTGTCCCACCCGGTTATTTGCAGCCAGGGTTTTAACTAATACCGTATTATTTGCCGGACATCCCAACATAATTGCATAAAGTGTTTTTCCTTTTGTGGTAAAACGAATATCCTCTGCTCCAAATGGTTTGCCTTTTCCTTCGTTAAAACCCTGCGCACTCAAAGCCACCACTGATTCCATGGCTGGCCCTTCCCCAAATACATTCCAGGGGCGGGTGCTGTAGATGGCTTCACTGTTCACCTGCATCCATGCAGCCACCTGTTCTACTACGGCCCGCTCCTCACTATCAATGGAACCATCGCCACGTACCGGAATATTAAGTAAAAGATTACCGTTTTTACTTACCACATCGGCCAGCGTATGTACTACCGTTGTGGCACTTTTATAACCTTTGTTATCAAACAGGCGGCGGTCATAATGCCAGCCCCCGATACAAGTGTCTGTTTGCCAGGGCAAGGGTTCTATCTGATTACTTTGTCCGCGCTCAATATCCCATATCATACATTTTCGCTGTTGCTCATTCAACATCTTACCAAACAAGGCAGCCTGCAATTTTCCGTGTTTTTTGATACTGGTATTATAAAGATGCGCCGCTATTTTTAAACCTGCATCGCTCACTGGCCAAAGTGGCAACGCATTGTCATCAAAATAAACGAGTTCAGGGCCATATTTATCAATGAGTTCAATGGTGCGGTTTAAAAAACTGTCGCAGTAAGCTTTACTGGGCACATTTGCGCCATTCCCCCAGTCCCAGTAGGCTCCCATGTTACCTTTCAGACTATCTTTACTCAAAGCATGATTTTGAGCATATAGTTCCTGGGGATCATAACCATTCCACCACTTGTTACGCCCATCGGCTTTAGTTAGTTTACCATCATAAGGAACACCGGCGTAGGGTCCGTTTTTATCGGCGCGCTGAGCCACCTCATACCAGGTCCAGGCATGCGAAGCGTGAACTGTTACACCAAAGGGCAGGCCCTCTTCCCTGGCTGCTTTTGCCCAGCCTCCAATAAGATCTTTTTTGGGTCCCAGCTTAGTAGCATTCCACCGGTGATATTTACTGTCGTACAAGTCAAAATTATCGTGGTGATTAGCCATCGCCATAAAGTACCTGGCGCCGGCCTTTTTGTACAGGGCAACCAGTTCTTCCGGATGCCAGTTCTCTGCCTTCCATTCGTTTATTACGTCCTTAAACCCAAATTTTGAAGGGTGACCATATTTTTGAAGATGGTACTTATAATGACCACTCCCTTCCTCATACATACCGCGGGCATACCAATCGCCATGTTCCGGCTGACATTGGGGTCCCCAATGCGCCCAGATGCCAAATTTCGCATCACGAAACCAATCGGGTACCTGGTATTGCCCGAGCGAATCCCAGGTAGGCTGAAATGGACCTGGCGCCAAACGTGGTGTTGAATGAGTTTTTAACAGATTGTGTGCAAAAAGATCAGATAGATATAGGGATGATATGCCTGTCGCCAGACCTTTAATCAGCGTTCTTCTTCTCATGGAATTTAATTTTATTGACTACTGCTATATGCCGGAATTACCCTTTTTCTACTGGCATTTCCCGGTTATAAAAGAAACTGGTAATGATAGATCAAACTTACTCCGAAACACTCACCAAACATTTGGCTTAATTAGACTTTTTCTTATACAAAACCGACTATTTACTTATCATTGCTATGGCAAAAGCATAATATTGGAAGAATAAATTAGCTGTCAGGCAGCCAACAGTATTCCCGATCGGGTGTTCTAGCCGATAATTGTATTGTATGATCAAAAGAACACTAAAACAAACATTCACGTTATTGAACGTTGACCACGTAAACCTTGATTCCAAATGGAAT
>NZ_DATMTE010000546.1:0-1855 GCF_035564935.1 Chitinophaga sp.
AAAAAAGCTGTACGGAAGCGCACCACAACAGGGGAATATTGAAAGCGCATCGCTGTAAACAAAACCGGTATAAAACAGCAAAAACCAAAATAAGAAATGCAAAAAGAAGCATACCTAAAGGAATCATGACTGCCGGTAGCCACAGCTTATATCGGCCTTTGATTAGGCAGCTTATGACCAAATTTTACTATTAAGCCGGGCATGAATTACATATCACCTACCGATGACCTATCTGGATAGGCTAACAGTAGGTCAATGATGGGTACCGGTCTGCTATACTGGCGACCATGGCCTATAGTCGGGGCAAAGAAAGGCCATAAATGCTGCGAAGTGAAACCTATAGCCAAAACTTCGCAGCACCCGTACTATCCGCCATTGAGATAGCGTTTGAGGCGGAGTACATCGTCGAGCTTAAAGTACTTTTTTCCACCTTTATCACGCCGATGCACCTGGATCAGGCCCAGGTTCTGATACCGTAGCAGCGTGCGGTCCGATACGCCGACCGTGTCCTTGACAAAGCCGGTATCACGCAATTCGACATGTACATCCTCTGGCGGCAGACTGTCAAGCACCGCCTTTTTCAATTTTTGTATTTCATTAAAGAGTAGATGCAGGGCCCGGAGCAGATGAGCATCTGTCTTTCGGCCTACATTGTTAACGCATTGTTTTCTCATATTTTTAAAATGGTTTATAATCATAAAATGGTTTTTAATCGCCAAGCAGGTTGGAGTTAATGAACGTGAAGAAATCGCTATAGATCTTTTTATCACCGGTGGGCAGCATGATATTATCCAGCGTCATGCGCACCTTTCCTTTTTCATAGCTATAGAAAAAACTGATATTGATCACAAAACTCTGATGGATCTGCTTAAACCACTTTATGGGCAGCTTCTCTAGCACCTGGCGCATGCTATTGTTGCATTTCTTGGACGTACCATCTACCATATGGAATGTAATAGCACCATTGCCACTCTCCACATAGATAATATTTTTCATCCAGACCAAATTCCGCACATAACGATAGCCCACCCGAACCATAAAATGGTGATAATAATTATCGAGTGAATCGCTCGCTGATATAGGCAGGAGCTTGGCCAGCTCTGTATCCAGCCGGCGCAATGCACCACAGAGGCGGCTCATCGATACCTCTTTGAGCAGCACATCTACCACACCGATATCATAGCCGCAGTCCTCGTATTGCTCATGGGCGGTATACAAGATTGTCTTCAGGTTTGTATTGGGCAATGTCCTGATAAAATCAAATCCATTTGTATGGCCCAGTTCTACATCCAGGATCATAAAATCTACCTGGTTGACCCGCAGGAAAAGTTTAGCCTCCTTTGGATCATTAAATGTTTTGATGATCTTTACATAGGCGATATCCTCCATTAATTGTAGCAGGTAGTCTATACAACCTTGCTGATCATCAATGATCACCCCGATCCATATTCGTTTCATATGTGTTTAGTTTATTGTTTATCTGTTTTTTTACTCGGTTACAAATTGTAGGTTGATGCACAGCTGGTAATAGTCCCCTTCCTTCTCTTCACGCATTGTAAAATTATCCCCATAGACATACCGCATCCGTGCAAGCAAATTGCGCATCCCTTTGCCATGACTGACACCTGACGAGGGACCGCGTCGTTTTCTATTGCCGACCGCTATGGTATATCCCCTATCCATCGCTTCGATTGTGATACGTGCTGGCTCAGCGGGATCCGTTATCTCGGCATGTTTAAATACATTTCCGACGAGCGTCTGCAAGGTGGTGGGCGGAATGGTAAACCGCATCAGATTACCGGTCAGCTCTACATCGATGTAAAAAGGAATTTTCTCCACCGCACGCTGAATGGCC
>NZ_DATMTE010000547.1:0-1606 GCF_035564935.1 Chitinophaga sp.
CCGATGAACTGTCTGTAAGAACCCCACTTGAAATCGCCTGCTGCGAATTTGCCCTTTCCGAAGCCAATAGAGAACCAAGATTTACGATAGAGAAAACTGCCGGTAATGTAAATGAAGGCGGTGCAAATTATGCACCGGTGATCCTCGATCCCGGCACACTGTTGTTTACCTCCTCCCGTGCTGAAAATCCACCGTTGCCTACTACCATTAAGCAACCCACCACCAAAAAACAAACGAAAAAAGGAACCCCCTATGTAAATGACCTCTACACTGCTACCGGAAGTGGTAATACCTTCGATAACAGCCAAAAACTCAAGATCCCTGCCGCTAAAGGATTTGACCAGGGGGTATCTGCTATTGCCCCGGACGGTAATTCACTTTATATTACCCGCTGGTCTATGAAAGATGGTGTGAAACAATCCGCTATCTATTTCAGTAGCCGTCAGAACGGAGCATGGTCCGAACCCAAAATACTCGGCGAAAATGTAAATGTGGCCGGGTATAATTCCATGCAGCCCTATATTACTGCCGACGGAAAATACCTGCTTTTTGCATCCAACAGACCCGGAGGTATGGGTAAAAATGACCTTTGGTACTGTATTATGACCAATGGAACTCCGGGTGGCGCCCGTAACATGGGTACCGCCATTAATACAAAAGATGAAGAACAGGCGCCGTTTTATGATGCAGAGAAAAACCTGCTTGTATTCAGTACTGATGGCCGGGTAGGCCTGGGCGGTCTTGATTTCTTCCAGAGTGAAGGCGACTTTGGTACCTGGTCTGCCCCCGTTAATATGGGCAAACCATTGAACTCACCCAAAGACGATATCTATTACACCGCATTGGATAATACGCATCCCTTTGCAGCCGGATTCATCAGCTCCGACAGGGAATCTATCTGCTGCCTTGAAGTATTCAGCATTAACCGCATCCGCAAAATAGCCAGTGGCTTAATCATCGATTGCGACACCCACCTCCCCTTGCAGGGCGCCACCGTTAGCCTGCTGGATACAGTGAGAAGAAAAACCATCCGCAAAGTTACACTGGATGCCACCGGAAGGTATACTTTCGAAGTGGACCCGCAACGCTATTACAAGATCATTGCTGAAAAAGAAAACTACTTCACCAAAGCACTCTATTTTAATACCGATTCATTGGTAAGGATCGATTCTATGGACAATCCTACCCTTTGTCTCAAACACTACGAAATAGAAAAACCAATTGTACTCAACAATATCTATTACGATTTTGGTAAAGCTACCTTGCGTGAGGAATCTAAAATTGTATTGGATACAGTGGTAGAGATGCTGAACGATAATCCTAAGCTAACTATTGAAATGAGTGCACATACAGATAGCGTAGGCTCTGTGAAATTTAATGATAAACTGTCGCAGTCACGTGCACAATCCTGTGTTGATTACCTCATCAGTAAAGGCATTTCAGCCGAAAGGTTAATTGCTAAAGGGTACGGTAAATCAAGGCCAATTGCACCAAACTCACTGCCTAATCATAAAGACAATCCTGAAGGACGTCAGCTCAACAGGCGAACTGAATTTAAGGTGTTGAAAAGACAGGTGCAGGTGAAAGCGGAAGATGACAGCAACAG
>NZ_DATMTE010000548.1:0-3342 GCF_035564935.1 Chitinophaga sp.
ACTACGAAGATTGCTGCCATTGCAGGACGGAAGAATGAATACGGGAAACTGGAAATCCTGGGATTCGGAAAAGCTACATCGTTTGGTGTACAGCACGGTATGGTGCTGAACATCGACCAAACCATTAAGGCTATCAGGCAAGCACTCGAAAATTGTTATGCATCCAACCCTAACCTGGAAATTAACGAGGTATATGTTGGTATAGCCGGTCATCATATAAAAAGTTTGCAAACCCGTGGCGATATTGTACGTAATGACACTGATGCGGAAATATCCCAGAAAGATATTGACCAGCTGATCAACGATCAGTACAAAACAGTTATTCCCGCGAGCGATCAGATCATTGATGTGATTCCGCAGCAATATATAGTGGATAGTTTGCAGAACATCACTTACCCTATCGGTATGTCCGGGGTAAAAGTGGGCGCCAACTTCCATATTATTACCGGCGACAAAAACGCCATCCGTAACATTAACCGCAGCGTGGAAAAATCCGGTCTTAAGATCCGCGACCTGGTATTACAGCCATTGGCGTCTGCTGCAGCGGTAATGTGCGACATGGATTTTGAAGCAGGTGTAGCCATTGTGGATATTGGTGGCGGGACCACCGACCTGGCAGTATTTTACGAAGGTATACTGAAACACACCGCTGTTATTCCGTACGGTGGTGAAAACATTACCAACGACATCAAGAACGGCCTGGGTGTATTAAAAACACAGGCGGAACAGATGAAAGTACAGTTCGGTTACGCCCTGGCTGATGAAGCCAAAACAAACGCCTATATCACGATCCCCGGATTAAGAGGTCAGAGCCCCAAAGAGATCTCCGTGAAGAACCTGGCGCACATTATCCAGGCGCGCATGAGTGAAATACTCGATTTCGTAGTGTATCATCTCAAGCAGATCGGTATGGATAATAAAATGCTGAATGGCGGTATTATCCTTACTGGTGGCGGATCTCAATTAAAACACCTCATACAGTTAACAGAATACACCACCGGTGCAAGCGCCCGTATAGGATTCCCCAACGAGCACCTCGCAAGCGGCCACATAGATGAGTTAACCAAACCTATGTATGCCACCTGCGTGGGCCTGATCCTGAAAGGCTACAATGATTTTGAAAATGACCGTAAAGCACTGGAAGAAAACTATGTGAAAATTAATACCAGCTATCTGGCAAAAGAACAGGCTGCACAGTCGGTGGCTCCACCCGAAGACTGGATAGAAGAAGAAACCCCGAGCAGCCAGGAAATACAGGACCGGAAAGCAAAAGAAAGGAATGCATCACTGAAAAACTTCCTGGACAAAATGAAAACAAAGATCATTGATATGTTCACGGAGGAAGAAGACGCAAAACTTTAATAGTAAGTGGCGCAATTGTTGCAAAAACCAAACGTTTAATATAATAAGAATTAAGAACGATAATTAATAATGACAGGACAAATGAACCATAGTAATAACATACAAGCATACACGCACTTAATTCTTAATAGTTCATTATTAATTATTCGTACTAACCCATAAAAGTATAGAGTCATGATACATTTTGATCTTCCTAAGGAAAAATCTTCTATCATCAAAGTCATCGGTATCGGTGGCGGTGGAAGTAATGCGGTGAATCATATGTATAGCCAGCGCATTGAGGGGGTAAATTTCATTATTTGCAATACCGATGCACAAGCTATTGCCAATAGCCCTGTTCCCAATAAAATACAGTTGGGACCGCACCTGACACAGGGACTTGGCGCCGGTGCAAATCCTGAAATCGGGAAACAGGCGACGGAAGAATCCTTTGAAGAAATCAAAAAAATACTGGAGGTAAATACCAAAATGGCCTTCATTACTGCCGGCATGGGCGGTGGCACCGGAACAGGTGGCGCTCCTATCATTGCGCGGATATGTAAGGAACTCGGTATTCTGACCGTAGGTATTGTTACCACTCCTTTTTCTTACGAAGGAAAAAAGAGAATGCTGCAGGCTGATGAAGGTGTTACCCGCCTGAAAGAGTATGTAGATACCCTGCTGATTATCTCCAATGATAAATTACGCCAGAAATTCGGCGACCTGAAGTTCAAGGCTGCCTTCGAAAAAGCAGATAACGTGCTGGCTACCGCCGCCAAATGTATTACAGATGTAATCAACTCCACCGGTCAGATCAACGTGGACTTTGCCGACGTTTGCACCGTTATGCGTAACGGTGGCGTGGCTATCCTCGGCGCTGCACTGGCAGAAGGCGAAAACCGCGCGCAAAGGGCTATCGAAGACGCATTAACTTCCCCGCTGCTGAACGATAACGATATACGCGGCGCCAAATGGATCCTTATCAATATCTCTTCTTCCGAAGGCGAATTTGAACATACTCTCGATGAAATGGATATTATCCAGGCGTATGTGCAAAGCCAGGCTGGTGAAGACTGCGATGTGATCCTCGGTGTGGGCTATGATCAAACGCTGGACAGGCAACTGGGCGTAACCATTATTGCTACTGGTTTTGAACAAAAACCCATCACACAGCAAAAAATTACCCCTGCCAATACTGAACGCACAGAGCCTAAAATTGTAATGCAGTTAGGCAAAGATGGCGATGAAAAAAAGATGAGCGTTCAACAGGCACAGGGTACTTTATTCCAGGAACCACAGGACCTGATGGCCCCGCGCCTGATGGAGCCCGTAGTGAGCCATCCTGAGCCTGTAATGGCTTATACGCCACCACAGCCACAGCCACAGGCGCCTATTGCTCCTGCACGTCAGAACTATGTGCTGAACATACAGCAGGTACCGCCTGCACAGCCGCAACAACCCGACCCGCAGCAGATACAACAGCAGATGCAGCAAATGCAACAGCAGCAACAGATGCAGCAACCTGTTCAGCAACAGCCCGTACAGCAACAGCCTGTACAGCAGGCACCTCCTGCACAACAACCTGGTGTGAATATTATTCAGCCACAATCAGGCAATGCAGCAGGCGGTTATTTAAACAGACCGTCACATATTTACGTGGAACCAGGTACTCCTGCTCCTGAAATGAAAATGGTGTATAAAGAGGAAGAAGAAAGTGCAGCGAATGTACCGCCGGCTCCTCCGGAAGTGCCCATGCAGCAGGCTTATGAGGACCTGGAAGAACAAAAACGTAAACAAGCGGAGCGTGTAGCTAAATTACGCAGCATCAGTTTCAATGTGAAAAACATGGACAATAATGCGGAATTGGAAAATGTACCAGCTTACCTGCGTAGGAACGTGAACCTGGATAATGGCGCTGGTTCTGCTGAACACTTCTACTCCAACTATACAGTGAGTGGTGATCAGGGATCCAATAATCATACAGAAATTAATACGATCAAT
>NZ_DATMTE010000549.1:0-2730 GCF_035564935.1 Chitinophaga sp.
TTTTAAGGTGGGAAATTTTGTCCGGTCTTTAAGTTTTTCCGCCCAATAAATACCGGGGCATTCCTTCACCCGGTTTCCCGGAAAAGAATATCTTATGAATGAACCGGATTCAAAACAGGGTAAGAGATTATTAGCTGATGACAAAAAATAGTATGCGCTGGGCAGTACTGGCATTGCTTTTTATAGCCACGGGTTTAAGTTTCCTGGATCGCCAGGTACTTTCGATGACTATAATAAAGATCCAGCAGGAGTTTCATATTTCGGACGTGCAGTATGGCATGATTAATACTGCTTTTTTGATCAGTTATGCTTTGATGTTTACTATCAGCGGCCGGTTAATTGACCGGATGGGCGCAAAAACGGGCCTGGCACTTTCTGTAGCCATCTGGTCTGTAGCCAACAGCCTGCATGGTGTAATGGACTCTTTCTATCATTTACTGGCGTTCAGGTTTTTATTGGGCATCGGTGAAGGCGGTTGTTTCCCTGGTGCGGCAAAAAGCGTTTACGGGTGGTTTGGTGAAAAAGAGCGCGCACTGGCCAACGGCATCGCCATTGGAGGATCTGCCATTGGCGCTGTAGTGGCGCCACCACTTACAACACTCATTGCGGCACGGTATGGTTGGCGGTTCAGTTTTGTGATACCCGGACTGATCGGGATGGTATGGGTACTGTGTTGGTTGCTGATACCCTGGAAGAAAAATATTTTTGTAAAGGAATTGCCAATGGAGCCTTCCCCGCCGGCGGGCATTCCCCTGTTGTCGTTATTGCAGAACAAACAAGTGCAGGTTTTTGTGATCATCCGGTTCCTGCTGGATCCCGTGATGTATTTCATCATGTTCTGGGGCCCCAAGTACCTGAGCGAACAACGAAGAGTGCCTTTTGAAAGGATAGGTGAACTGTTCTGGATACCTTTCCTGGCACTTGGAATATCTAATATTATTGGTGGCTGGTGCTCCGACAGGCTGATACAATATAATTTTACGATAAACAGGGCGCGGAAAACAGTGATGGGGATCGCCGCAGCCGGTACAATGGTAATGCCCCTGGTTACACGGGTATCATCTGTGGAAGCTGCAATAGTTCTTATGGCCATGATGCTCTTTGCGCATGGCCTGTGGATTACCAATTATATCACTGCTATATCAGATGTATTCGGTAATAGCGCTACCTCAACGGTAGTAGGACTCTCCGGAACTGCCGGGGCTCTGTCCGGCCTTGTCATTAATCCGTTAATCGGGCATATTGTACACACTTATTCTTATAACCCCCTCTGGATAATTGCAGGAATAATGTACCCTGTAGCTTTCGTGGTCTTGTTGTTGTTTATTCCCCGGATAGGCAAAACCCACGTTGCCAGTAGGCTAAATATATATAAATCAGAAAGCTATGAATGAGATTACAGTAAACAGCCCTGTTACCGGTACGGAAGCCCGTATAAAAAGAAGAGCCCGTAAACTGGCCCGGATAGGTGTTTTTGGCGTGGCCTACTATAAATACTGGGAACAGTTTGAAGGGCTGCTGGAGGAGATGCAGGTGAAACAGGCGGTACTACTGGAGAAACTGGATAAACATGCTGTGGAAGTGTTTGACTTTGGTATTGTCGACAACGTAACAAGCGCTTATGAGCTGGTGCCCCGGCTTAATGCTGCTAACCTGGACCTGATCTTCTGTGATATGCTTACATATGCCACTTCCAGCACATTTGGTATCATCATCAAAAGTCTGAATATCCCTGTTGTACTGGTGGCGCTACAGCCGCAACCGGCTCTTGACTACGCTAACGCCTCTACGTACCAGCAATTGTATAACGATGACATTTGTGCATTGCCGGAGTTTGCCGGTGTGGCATTGCGGATGGGGAAAAAGGTACCGGAGATGATCATCGGCACCTTGCATAATGATTCCCTGGCAGATGCAAAACTGGAAGAGTACTGCCGGATCGCCAGCGTGCTGCATGATCTGAAAACAGCGCGTATCGGGCATATCGGGCATCCCATAGAAGCCATGCTGGATATGCATTCGGATGCCACCATGCTTACTGCACACTTTGGCGTACATGTGGTACAATGTGAGGCGCATGAGATTGTAACACCTTACGGGCATGTTCCGCAAGATGCGGTAACCAGGGAAAAGAGAAGGATTCTTGACTTCTTTGATACACCAGACCCGGTTTCAGATCCCATATCGGAAAAGTTGAGACCGGAAGACCTGGAAGTGGCTGCACGTGTTTCTGTAGCGCTGGAGCATTTTGTGGCAGAACGGAAACTGGACGGACTGGCTTATTATTACGATGGGGAGGATAACAGCCCCACCCGTACGGTAATGTCTAACCTGATAGTAGGCAATTCATTACTCACCGGCGCAGGGTTCCCGATGTGTGGTGAATCGGATCTGAAATGCTGTATTTCCATGTTTATCATGGACAGGCTCGGCATTGGTGGTAGCTTTGCGGAATTTCACCCGGTGGATTTTAAGGAAAACTTTATCCTGGTAGGGCATGATGGCCCGCATAATATTACCATTGCACAGGGGAAACCAGTATTGAGAAGCCTGAAGAAATACCATGGAAAACCCGGTATGGGCGCGGGGGTAGAATTCAAGATTAAAGAAGGTCCTATCACTATGCTGAGTATCACTTCCACGTTCAATGGAAAGTTCAAGTTTGTAATTGCAGAAGGAGAATCAATGGCTGGTCCTATTCCTCCTACAGGGAATACCAACACCCGCGGT
>NZ_DATMTE010000550.1:0-2092 GCF_035564935.1 Chitinophaga sp.
CCAAAACACTTTTGAAAGGTATAAATAAGAGCTTTGTTGTACCTGATAAAGTTAACCTGCATGGAATTTGAATCCACATTGTTTGTAGTGATGTGCTGGAAGCGTGCGCCCTTTCTGCGTATCATTGTACCGTTGCTGGCTGGCATCATCCTTCAGCTGTATCTGCCGGTATATCCTGTTTTATACATTGCATTGATGGGCGTTTGTATTGCCGGTGTGTTGATATTTCGTTTTTTACCGCTACAGTGGCGGTTTACCGCAGCCTGGTTACCCGGTATATTTCTTTTTATATTAATCTCCTGTTGCGGCGGCCTGTTGTTGCATAATGCTGATCTGCGCCACAGTAGAGGCTTTTATGGTCATTGTATTATTGATACGCCATTATATTTATTGCGCATCAATGAGCCTCCGCAGGAAAAAAAACGCTCCTTTAAAACTGTTGCCCGGGTAATAGCGGTTTGCAGGCAGGGCGAATGGATGCCCGTAAAAGGCTATTTACTGCTTTATACGGGAAAAGACAGCGGCTTGCAGGCCCTTCGTTATGGTGATGAACTGATTGTCCGAAAACGGCCCGAATCTGTTAAATTCAACGGCAATCCCGGTACATTTGATTATCAGCAATTCCTGTTAACGCAACGGATTTATCAGCAGTTATATCTCCGCCCGCAGGATTTTTACCGGTTACCACATAATCGCGGCCATCCTGTTCAGCAGCTATTGCTGCAGGCAAGGGAGTATTGTTTGTTTAACCTGAAAAAGTATATCGGCAACGGTCCAGAGGCGGGTATGGCAGAAGCGCTGCTGGTTGGTTACCGCCAGGATCTGGACCGGGAAGTGGTGCAGAGCTACAGCAATACAGGGATCGTACACGTAATAGCCATATCAGGAATGCATCTTGCCCTGTTGTATGGTACGCTGTTGTGGCTTTTGCAATGGTTACGCCCACATCGCTGGATAAATATTACAAAAGCAGTGATCGTTCTGCTGGTGCTATGGGGATTTGCATTGCTTACCGGGGCATCGGCTTCTGTGCTCCGCTCAGCAGTGATGTTTACGGGTATCACTATAGGACGTTTCATATTGTATCGCCACAGTAGCATTTATAATACCCTGGCAGCCTCCGCTACCGTGCTATTATGCTTTGATCCCTACCTGGTGGTAGATGCAGGATTCCAGCTGTCGTATCTGGCGGTACTTGGCATCCTGCTTTTTTATCAGCCGGTTTACCAGCTGTTCCAGTCGAAGCGCAGGTGGGTAGACTGGCTTTGGCAAATGACAGCAGTATCGCTCGCTGCCCAGCTCACCACCACACCTGTGAGTTTATTTTATTTTCATCAGTTCCCCAACTACTTTCTTCCGGCTAACCTGGTAGCTGTGCCCTTATCCACTGTGATAATTTATGGAGAAATAATGCTCCTGTTTGTCGCTCCTTTCGGGTCGCCGGCAGTTTGGCTGGGCAAGGCACTGAAATATCTCATTCTTTCCATGAACAGCTGCGTGGGTTGGATAGGGAACTTACCCGGTGCGCTGATAAGAGATATTCATTGTTCCCTGGCTCAAACCGTGTTACTTTATCTGCTCATCACAGGGCTGGCGCTGTGGCTGCTGGTAAAGTTCAGACCCGGTTTATGGACGGGGTTTTTTTGTACCTGGGCATTTTTTATTGTCCGTGCACGCTGGGTTATAATTTGTGGATTGCAATGCAGTTTGATCGTTTATAACGTACCCGCCTATACGGCAATTGATTGTATTAAAGGTAATAATGTACAATTCGCCGGCAACGATAGTGTTTGGCAGTTGCCCGTGGCACAGCAGCTCCTTAATACGCGCGCCAATCTGCGTGTTTGTGCAGGGAAACTGCCTTCTTTTCAGCAATACGGCCGCCTTTTGAGTTTTCAGGGTAAAAGACTTCTGATCATAGATAGCATGCTGCCTGAACGTCCACCGCCTGAAAAATTGCGGACGGACTATATTTTGTTAACATGTAATCCGGTGGTGAGTATCAGTCGGTTGTGCGACTTTTATACTTTTGATACGCTTATTTTTGCCGCTTCAAACAGTTCAGGAAAGATCAGGAAATGGAAAAATGAAT
>NZ_DATMTE010000551.1:0-3030 GCF_035564935.1 Chitinophaga sp.
ACCATCTCTTTCTAACTCCATTGATAATATAGGAAATGGTTTTCCCATACTATCTTATGCGCCATTATATCGTTTACTTTTTTCCCGGTATCCTGATAACCACCACCGAACGGGGGGCTACTTCGTAGTTAATCACTTTACCAACTTCCAGCTGGCTGGTGGCGGTATTAACTGCCGGTGCATTTTTATCTGTTGTGTTTTCTGTGAATACTGTTACCTCGGCATTTGCATGGCTTCCTGCCAGGCTGGCAATACTGGCTTTGGCCTTCACTTTGTTTTCACCGGCGTTCACCAGTTTAATAATGATATCACCGCTTTGACTGTCTTTCACACAAGACGCACCTGTATTAACGTCATTGTCCAGCGAAACGACACCAGCATAATAACGGTCGCCTGCATTGTTTGAAAACAAATGTTGTATGTAATAATTAGGCGTGCGGGTGATGGTGGTGCCTGTAAAATAAATCAGGTTTGGGTTCCACGAAGTATGCCCGGTACGCGCCAGCAGCGGGGCGTATGACGATAGCCGCACCACATCGCCGTTGCGTTCCAGCCCTGTCATATACACGGCTTCGGCCAGTGCATTGAACCAGGTATTTCCCCGGGAGGCATATTCGCCCAGGTATACTTTTGATTTACTGCGGTTGTAGGAATCGTAGCGATGCTTATGCTCCAGGAACCATTCGGGTTTCTCGTAGTAATGTTCATCCACTACCTGTAAAGCGTTTTCGTTGGCGAACTTCCAGCCGGCTTCAAAGTCGTCCCCTGCGGGAGCCGGGCCTACTGTGCCAATGAGCGTGATTTCCGGGTGTTTTTGTTTCACCGCCGTTTCAATCAACTTAAAGCGTTCCCTGAAAACGGGTGTTTGTTTGTCTTCATTACCAATAGCCAGGTACTCCAGGTGAAAGGGCTCCGGGTGCCCTGCCGCAGCGCGTTTAGCGCCCCAGGCAGAAGTAGCCGGTCCGTTGGCATACTCAATAAGATCCAGTATTTCATTGATATAGTCCTGCATTTCCTCCATTGGCAATCCTTTTTGCCCGGTGCCGCCTATACGCCAGGTACCGCCGGAGTTCTGGCAGCTTACCGCTGCGGGCACTACAGGTAAGGGTTTGGCGCCTATATCTTCACAGAACTGGAAATACTCGAAATAGCCAAGTCCCATCGATTGGTGATAGTTCCAGATATTCCGCTGTTCCTTCCTTTCTTCAACGGGGCCGATGGTATTTTTCCAGCGGTACATGTTATTGAGGCCGTCGCCATGCACCAGGCAACCGCCGGGAAAGCGCATGAAGCGGGGCTTCAGGTCCGCGATGGCCTGCCCCAGATCGGCTCTCAGTCCGTTAGCGTGACCATGAAATGTTTTAACGGGGAATAAGGATACCATGTCAATGCCCAGGCTGCCTCGCGCTTTAGCGGTGATCACCAGTACTGCGCTGTCGTATGTGGCGTTGGTAGTGATAACGCCGCTGCCTTTCTTCCACTCCCTGGCATCCGCAGTGAGATTTACTTCTCCGTATACATCGCCCTTGCGATTGCGCAGCTGCACGGATAAAGGAATGGGTGTTGCGGACAACAACCGGGTAAATATAGAAAAGTTATACTGTTCCCCCTTTTTTATGGCGATGCCATCGAAGCCGTTGTTCTGCAGCCCGATGCCTTCCTGCCCCGGCTCCTCAATAGTGAGCAGGGCATAATGGGGGTTATTGGGATGAATGGGCGATTGGCTTTCCACGCTTACCCCGCCATAACCAAATCCTTTGGTCACGTATTCCCATGCGGTGAAGGGATTCCACTCCCGCCTGTCGGCTGGCGTATACTCAAACGATCGGTTCTGGATTAATTCTGCATACAAACCACCGTCTGCCGCGTAGCTGATATCTTCAAAAAAAATTCCGAACAGGTCGGGCGAAATAGGTTTACCGCCCTTTGTTTGGGCAGAAGCCTGGTGTGTGCCCAGGCACCCGATAAGGAACAAAAAAATAAGCTGTTTCTTTAAAAGCGTTTCCATAACGTGTGTTGAGTTTTAAAATATGCTTGTACTGCACAGGTATGTACCCCCGGGATAATTGCTCCCGGTTCATCTTCCGGCAGGAAAAATAGTAAAACTATTTTATTAATCGTCAATTTGACAATTATTTTTTAAAACCAGGTAAGATGCCTGCGTTTTGTTGCATCGGGGAATAGTTTTTGAGAGAGAAGGAGCAATGTTTTTGGCAGATGTATACAGTGATTGCGGGATATCTGTTGTGCCGGCAGCCATTGGAAGATATTATTACAGGTGTTTTAGGATGGATATAAGGCATTAATGACGCTATTGCAGGTATTTTCAGATGGATATAGGGTATTGGAAGTTGCGGGGATTTCATGTACCCCGGATCACAGCGCGACTGCCGGTTTATTTTTTCTCCAGCTGGTATTTAAAACTTAATTTATGGCTGTTTATTGATGATACTAACCCGGAAAGTTTCCAAACCATGTCCATCACCATCAGGCCATATACACCCGCCGATAAATCCGCCTGTATAGCCGCATTTAAAAGTAATATGCCGCGCTATTTTGCACCGGCGGAGTTGCCCGATTTTGAAGAATGGCTCCGGGAGCAGGATGTACGTTATACATCTTCCTCAAAAAATAACAACGAACAATACTATGTTGCGATACTGGAAGAACAGGTAATTGGTTGCGGGGGATACCATATTGACACAGTCCGGCAGGAGGCAAAAATGACCTGGGGCCTCATCACGCATACACTACATAAACAGGGGTTTGGCAAGCAATTATTCCTGTACCGCGTAAATATGATCCGGTTGGTATGTCCGTTATGCCACATAGCGCTTGATACTACCCAACACTCGTATCCTTTTTTCGGGAAACTGGGATTTATGGTAACCCGCATCACAAAAGACGGTTACGGCCCCGGGCTGGACCGGTATGATATGGAATTACCGGTATAAAATATTTTTTACCTGTAAAAAAAATAAAGTTATTTGTCCCCGTTATAAACAACCGGTCGTTATAATAACGAAACTA
>NZ_DATMTE010000552.1:0-8562 GCF_035564935.1 Chitinophaga sp.
AGATTACATTACCAAGCTGCACGCCATTTGTGTAAAGTGCGGGCATATTGCCAATTACTCTTACCGTAAATCAGCTTCCAAAGAAACATTGTTATTGGGAGAGAAGGATTTGTATGAGCCCAGATGCAGGCATTGTTATTATGAAGAGCTATGATAAAGAAAAAGGAAGGCCGGCTGGTCTTCCTTTTTCTTTATGCCTGTTGTTTCACTTTAAAAGTAAATTTCTTCTGGGTAAGATAACTGAAAATAACTACCAGTGCGGTAGTAAATATTTTACCGATAGTGGGGTAGAAGTGAAGCTGGTCCACGAACATCTTCATAAATAAATAATTCAGCAGAATGCAGATACCCACCAGCATAAAGTAACGGAATAATTGTACGCGCCCGCGTAAATTAGATTCGGAAAACACTACGTATTTGCTGAGAAGGAAGCCGGTTGGGAATGTAACGGCCATTGCCATAAAAAGGGCAGCAATATGCGCGCTCATATCAATAGCGCCCAGGTGAACAATTTGCTTATGCAGTACCAGGTTATAACATATGGAATACAGGGCTATATCCAATACCGTATTGCCCCCGCCACACGCAAGGTAGCGGAAAGTTTGCCAGGGCATCACCTTCGAAAAGGGCTGGTAAAAGAATTGCAGGATCTGTAATATAATGTTGCGTAACATAATTAAAATTGGCGCAAAGTTATACGTTTTGGCGTTTTCAGGAAACACTTTAACGAAAGTTAACAACTGTTTCGGCTTATCTTAACATATTCCTTTTTTTCCAGGGGGATTCACGTGGATTGTTGCTTACAGCCGCTTCCTGTAAATTTATATTGTTTTGCTGCCACACATATGCAGCCAGTATAGCGGCCAGTTTATTGATGTCTTTTTCGTCTGTAAGAAGCGACTGTGGCGTAAAATATTTGTTGATGAAATTGGTGTCAAAATTTCCCCCGATAAATGCGGGTTGCTGTAATGCCCAATGGCCGAAAGGCAGCGTGGTTTTGATCCCTTTTACCTGATATTCCTCAATAGCCCGGATCAGGCGGAGCCTTGCTTCCTCGCGATCGCTGCCCCATGCGATGAGTTTAGCAATCATAGGATCGTAGTAGATAGGAATATCCATTCCCAGTTCATATCCGTCATCTACCCTTACGCCGTAACCCTGCGGACGGATATAGGTTTCCAATTTACCGGTGTCAGGCAGGAAGTTATTGGCAGGATCTTCAGCACAGATGCGCAGCTCGATGGCATGGCCGTTTATTTTAAGGCTTTCCTGGGTAAAGGATAATTTTTCGCCACGGGCCACCTTTATCTGTTCTTTTACGAGGTCGAGGCCGGTAATCAGCTCTGTTACCGGGTGTTCTACCTGCAGCCGTGTATTCATTTCGAGAAAATAAAAATTCAGCTGCTCATCCACCAGAAATTCCACGGTACCCGCGCCGTAATAATCACAGGCCCTGGCCACATCTACCGCACATTGTCCCATGGCCGCACGGATTGCTGGTGTAAGACAGGATGAGGGCGCTTCTTCGATCAACTTCTGGTGGCGTCTTTGAATGGAACATTCCCTTTCAAATAAATATACACAATTACCATGGCGGTCGCCCAGTACCTGTATTTCTATATGCCGCGGAGAACCCACATATTTTTCTATGAATACAGCATCATCGCCAAAAGCGCTAAGGGCCTCACTTTTAGCCATCCTGATCTGTTCATCCAGCTCTTCAGCACTATTTACCACCCTCATTCCTTTACCTCCACCGCCGGCGGAAGCCTTGATCAGGATAGGAAACCCTGTTTTTTTTACTACCTCCCTTGCTTCTTCCACACTGCGTAAGGGTGTTTCAGTACCAGGCACCATAGGTACGCCAAATTTCTGCGCAGCCTGTTTGGCAGCCAGCTTGCTTCCCATAACTTCAATGGAAGCCGCCGAGGGTCCAATAAAAGTAATGCCGGCATCAGTCACCTGTTGTGCAAAACGGGCGTTTTCACTCAGGAACCCATAGCCAGGGTGAATGCCGTCTGCGCCTTTCTCAATGGCTACGGCAATTATTTTTTCGCCCAGCAGGTACGACTGATTGGAAGGAGCAGGACCAATGCAAACGGCTTCATCTGCATATTGTACAAAAGGCATGGTACGATCAGCTTCGGAATATACCGCCACTGTTTTTATACCCATTTCACGTGCAGAACGCATGATACGTAATGCAATTTCTCCCCTATTGGCAACCAGAATTTTCTTCATCAGCAGTTTGCTTTTAAAAAGGCCCCTTTGCTACGGGGATGTCATTTTTTAATAAGGGGCTAAATATACTTAAAAATGAGTAACAGCTGAAAGCTAATTGCGAATAGCTATCTTTGCGCCTGATCATGAAAAAAAGCCATCCCATACATCAAACATTCACCCTTGTGAAAAAGGATCTTACACTGGAGCTCCGCCAGCAGTATGCCTTTTATGGGGTATTGCTCTATATTGTGTCTACCGTTTTTGTTATCAACCTGATGATGGGCCGGCCGGACGACAAGGTATGGAATGCCCTTTTCTGGGTAATACAGCTGTTTGTAGCGGTAAACGCGGTGGCCAAAAGCTTTATGCAGGAAAGCCGCGGACGGCTTTTGTACTTCTATTCCCTGGTGAATCCGCGTTGCTTTATCGCGGCAAAACTGATCTATAATGTGATATTAATGACCCTCATGAGCATCATTGCACTGGTTTGCAGTATTGCCTTCCTGGGGAATCCCATTATCAACCCGGTTTATTTCGTGGGGATGGTGCTGCTGGGCGGTACCAGCATTTCCCTGTTATTTACCATGCTGGCGGCTATTGCCGCCCAGGCCAACCACAATGCAGCACTGATGGCAGTGATGGGTTTTCCGCTCATTATGCCCGTACTGATGCTGCTGGCCAACATCTCACTGTCTGCTTTCGTAACCGTATACCAGCCCGAACTTCCCAGGATGTTCCTGTTGCTCGGGGGGATGGATATACTGGTAATTGCCCTCACCATGATCCTTTTCCCGTTTTTGTGGAAAGACTGATATTAGAAATATCAAATAAAAAGCTCACTTCTGTAAAGGATATTTAACAGGGAATTATCGCTGTTGGATAAACTTAAAATCCCCGAAAATCTTTGTGATTAGGTTTAAAACGTGTAGGTTTGCCCCCGAATATAGCTATTAAAAAATGGCCAGACATTGGTGGAAAGCATTAGCGATACTGCTTCTTTTATATGTAATTATCGCCGGGTTCACTGTTAAAATACCTATAATAGGAACCAACGGACAATCATCCCGCGGATTGTTCTTTCACGTACCGATGTGGATATGTATGTATACCATGTATACCATATCTCTCGTCAATTCCCTGCTTTATCTGTCGAAATATGATTTGAAGAAAGATGTGATTGCCTCCAGCGCTGCCGGAGTAGGCACTTTCTTTGGCGTATTGGGGTTTGCAACGGGTACGCTCTGGGCTACCTATACCTGGGGAGGAACACTTACAGACGATCCCAAACAGATGTGTACGGCCATTGCCATCCTTATTTATATGGCATACCTGGTACTGCGTATATCTATACATGACCTGGACAAACGGGCACGTATATCCGCAGTTTTCAACATTTTCGCCTTTGCCTTGCTGATACCACTAACCTATATCATTCCCCGCATGGTGGATTCCCTGCACCCGGGAAGCGCTACCACACCGGGTTTTGCGTCGAAAGATACCGATGGTTCCATGAAACTGGTATTGTATCCCGCCTTTATCGGCTGGACCCTGCTGAGTGTGTGGATATTCACGCTGGTAGTACGTTACAGGAAATTACAGCTTAAAAATATTTTTAAATGATCAACAGAGCGTTTTCATTTTGCCTGACCATGGTCTTGCTATTCATTTCGGTACTGGCAAATGCACAACAGCAGAATACAGAGAAAGGACCAGTCAACGAATTTTTCCGCAGCAACGATAAAATTTATGTCATTGTCGGTGTTTTAGTGATCATCTTCTTAGGAATCGTGTTGTTTCTTATCAATCTCGACAGGAAGATCGGTAAGCTGGAAGAAAAAGACAAACATAACTAACCCAGAAGCGTTTAAAATCTAATCGTTATACCAAAACAATAATTTATGTCGCAAGATCAGCATTATAGCTTCTTCCAGAGCGTGGAGAAAAGCTTCGACAAAGCAGCTGCATTCACCAAATGGGACAAGGGTATCCTGGAGCAGATCAAAGCCTGCAACGCCGTTTACCAGATTAAATTCCCGGTGAGAATAGGCGATTCTGTACAGGTAATTGAAGCTTACCGTGTACAACATTCACATCATAAACTTCCCTGCAAAGGTGGTATCCGCTTCAGTGATGAAGTAAACCAGGACGAAGTAATGGCACTGGCGTCCCTAATGACCTACAAATGCGCCATTGTAAACGTTCCTTTTGGCGGAGCCAAAGGTGGTTTGAAAATCAATCCCCGCAACTATACGCCCTTCCAGCTGGAAGCGATCACCCGTCGTTATACTGCGGAACTGGTAAAGAAAAACTTTATCGGCCCCGGTACAGACGTTCCCGCTCCTGATTATGGTACCGGCGAAAGAGAAATGAGCTGGATCCTGGACACTTACATGAGCTTACGCCCGGGTGAAATAGATGGTTATGGTTGCGTTACCGGTAAACCTGTATCACAGGGCGGTGTACGCGGTCGTACTGAAGCAACCGGTTTAGGTGTATTCTATGGTTTGCGCGAACTGTGTAATATCAAGGAAGATATGGACCGTCTTGGTCTTACTACCGGTATAGAAGGAAAAAGAGTAATTGTGCAGGGGATGGGTAACGTAGGTTATCACGCTGCCAAATACTTCCACGAAGCGGGCGCTAAAGTGATTTGCCTCATCGAGTGGGACGGCGCCATCTATAATGAACAGGGCATGAACCCCGACGAAGTGCTGATGCACAAAAAAGCAACCGGCTCTATTGTTAATTTCGCAGGCGCTACCAATCTGAATAAAAATACAGACGGCCTGGAACTGGATTGCGAAATCCTGATCCCTGCAGCGCTGGAAAATGTAATAGACAAGCACAATGCACCGAATGTTAAAGCGAAGATCATTGGTGAAGCCGCCAACGGACCTTTAACACCGGAAGCAGACGAGATCCTGAATAAAAAAGGAGTGATCGTTGTGCCCGATATGTTCCTGAATGCCGGCGGTGTAACCGTATCCTATTTCGAATGGCTGAAAAACCTCAGCCACGTGCGTTATGGCCGTTTGGGCAAGCGCTTCGACGAAAATATGAACATCCACATCCTGCAAACCATCGAGGAACTCACTGGCAAAACCGTTTCTGATAAAGAAAGGAAATTCATTGCACATGGTGCTGATGAAGTAGACCTGGTATATTCCGGCCTGGAAGAAACCATGCATGCCGCGCTTCACGAAGTGCGCGATGTAATGATGGCTAATCCGCTGATCCACGATATGCGTACAGCCGCTTACGTAGTGGCTATTAATAAGGTAGGTGCCGCTTACGAGCAATTGGGCATCTTCCCCTGATGTGAGTGTGAGCGGAGGGTTCCCCTCCGCTCACATAAACGCAGGCAACTCGCGCAAAAAACGCCATTTGTTTTCGGTAGCCACGTAATTGCCGCAGAAAGTGTTCACACCATTGGTGATCACCAGGTAAGTAGCCGGGATCACCATGTTATAGCGGATCACCTGTTGCATAGTATGTTCGGTAAGCGGCACATTCATTTCTTTGCATTCCACCAGCATCCAGGGTTGTGTTGCACGGTTGTAGATAACGATATCATACCGCTTTTTCATCTCTCCCAAAAAAATTTCCTTTTCAATGCCTATCAGGGAAGCGGGGTATTCCAGCACCTTTACCAGGTAATTCAGAAAATTCTGTCTTACCCATTCTTCCGGAGTGAGCGCCACATATTTTTTACGGAAACGGTCGAAGATGAGTTCTTTGCCGCCTTCTCTCATAATTTTAAAATCGGGTGGGGGGAAACTGATAGCGATCAAGAGATTATTGCTTTTAATACTGCTGCGAAGATAGTCACATTAGGATAATATTGGGGTTAGCGAACAAAACCTTATATTTGCTTGTCAAAAAGCTATGAAGACAAAAGACGAAATTGTAGCTAACTGGCTGCCCCGCTACACCGGTGAGAAACTGGATCGGTTCGGATCCCATATCCTCCTCACCAACTTCAGTAATTACGTAACAATGTTTGCCGACTGGAACAACGTGGAAATCGTTGGCGCCGGAAAGCCAATGCAATGCGCTACAGCAGGCGATATTACCATTATTAACTTCGGCATGGGGAGTCCCGGCGCAGCTACCGTAATGGACCTGCTCTCTGCCATCTCTCCCAAGGCAGTACTATTCCTCGGTAAATGCGGCGGTTTAAAAAAGAAGAATAATATCGGCGACCTGATATTACCCATTGCCGCTATCCGTGGCGAAGGTACCAGTAACGATTATTTTCCGCCGGAAGTGCCTGCGCTGCCTGCATTTGCTTTACAGAAAGCCATTTCCACCACTATCCGTGATTCCGGTTACGATTACTGGACCGGCACCTGCTATACTACCAACAGGCGGGTATGGGAGCACGATGCCTCATTCAAACAATACCTGGAAAAAATAAGGGCAATGGCAGTGGATATGGAAACAGCTACCATCTTTTCTGTAGGCTTCTTTAACAAGATCCCTACCGGGGCTTTATTACTGGTATCCGATCAGCCGATGGTGCCGGAAGGCGTAAAAACGGAAGAAAGCGACAAAAAGGTGACCAACAAGTTCGTGGAGCGCCATCTTAAAGTAGGAATAGATTCCCTGCAGAAGCTGATTGAAAGCCATCAAACTGTGAAGCACCTGCGTTTTTAGAATTGTTGTATCTTCCGGGTATGCTTTCCACGCGGGTAGAGATACAGGACCTCGAGGTAACTTTCAGGTCGGCACAAACATCAATAACAGCTGTTAATCAAATTACCCTTTCTATAGGCAAGGGTGAAATAGTGGGTGTAGTAGGAGAATCCGGCTCCGGAAAATCCGTTACCGCCCTCTCGCTCATGCGCCTGATTGATATGCCTGGCGCCATTTCCGGCGGAAAGATCCTTTACAAGGCTTCAGATGAAACAGCAGTAAACCTGCTGCAATTGCCCGACGCTACCATGCGGAGCTACCGGGGCAATGAAATTGCCATGATTTTTCAGGAACCCATGACGGCACTGAATCCCCTGCATACCTGCGGGGAGCAGATTGCTGAGGCTATCCGTTTGCATACCGGCGTAAGCCGCAAGGCTGCCCGGAAAGAAGTGATATCACTTTTCGAAAAAGTAAAATTGCCCGACCCTGCCGGGATGATGAACCGTTATCCCCATGAAATTTCCGGCGGACAGAAACAGCGGGTGATGATAGCAATGGCTATTTCCTGTCACCCCCGCCTGCTGATTGCGGATGAACCCACCACCGCATTGGATGTTACGGTACAAAAGGCTATCCTGGAGTTGCTCCGGGAACTACAGCAGCAAATGGATATGAGCGTTATTTTTATTACGCACGACTTAGGCGTGGTAGCAGAAATAGCGGAAAGGGTAGTGGTGATGTATAAAGGGAATATTGTGGAAGAAGGAACGGTTAAAGCTGTGTTCCTGCATCCGCAACATCCGTATACCAAAGGCTTGCTGGCTTGCCGGCCCCCGCTGGATAAACGTTTGAGCAGGTTACCGGTGATCCGTGATTTTATGGAAACGGACTCACAGGGACAGATACACGAAAAAGCCGGCGCCATCCGCGATGTGATGCAGTCGCTGGTAATCCCTGAAGCAACCCTGAAGCAGCGGGAGCAACAGTTAGCTTTAGCTGCGCCATTGCTGGAGGTACATCAGCTGAAAACCTGGTTCCCGGTAAAAACGAGCATTACCGGTAAAGTATTGCAGTGGGCTAAGGCGGTTGACGATGTGAGTTTCCAGGTAATGACCGGTGAAACACTGGGACTGGTAGGGGAATCCGGTTGTGGTAAAACGACCCTTGGACGGTCGTTGTTAAGGCTTGCAGAACCAACTGCCGGAAGTATTGTTTATAAAGGACAGGATATACGAAGTTTTTCACCTGCCGCAATGAGGGCGCTGCGGAAGGATATGCAGCTTATTTTCCAGGACCCGTACGCTTCGCTGAATCCGCGGAAAACCATTGGGGCCGCCATCATGGAGCCAATGATGGTACATGGCCTTTATGGTACGGAGCAACAGCGGAAGGCCAGGGTATTGGAATTATTGGAGAAGGTAAACCTGTTGCCGGAGCACTTTAGCCGTTATCCCCACGAATTTTCCGGCGGGCAGCGGCAGCGGGCGGTAATTGCCCGGGCACTGGCGGTGGAACCATCTTTTATTATCTGCGATGAATCTGTTGCAGCGCTGGACGTAAGTGTACAGGCACAGGTGCTGAACCTGCTGATCCGGTTGCGGGAGGAACTGGGATTTACCTGCATCTTTATTTCGCATGACCTTTCAGTGGTGAGGTTTATCAGCGACCGGATGATGGTAATGCAAAAGGGGAAGATTGTAG
>NZ_DATMTE010000553.1:0-3529 GCF_035564935.1 Chitinophaga sp.
GTAAAGCCTGTAAGTCGCCCGAAGAAGCGGAGAACACGGTTGCGCACTACAGCCAATCTGAGAATACGGAATGTTATTATACCCGGGTAGATGACCTATACCTGGTGTACAGGAAATCGGATAACAAAACGCTGAAATCAGTCAATTATTCTGCAGCACAGTTAGACCAGCTTTTGTAAGATATAAGCCGGATGAAAACGGGAAGCTTTCATCCGGCTGCCATTTAGTTATGATTTCCTGTTCAGATCAGTGATCAGTAACGGGTTGTCTTTTCTTAAATCATTGATCAATGCGGCCACCTCTGTAGTGGTAGGATTTCGCATTAATGTTTCCAGTTCATGATTGGTGATCCCTACCAGTTGCAGGAAAGACACTTCCCCATGCGGCGTTTCTATTCTGCCCAGTTCGGGGTCAAGGGCCAGCACAAACGCGGTTATTTCTGTTTGAGTATCCAGCCGAATGGGGCCCTTTGCAGGTATGAAATGATTCTCTTCAAACCATTTTCCACTGTTAAATACATAACGCGCAAGGTTATTCATTACATGTACTGCCCACAAAGGGTCCGCCTGGTCATCTGCAAACGGCTTCAGTCTGAAAGTAAATTCAAAGCCCCATTTACTGAATTGGCCACCTGCCTTTTCACTGTCGTAGTAAAGCTCAGACATTCCGTAACTGATAATATGACGGTGAAAATCCTGTTTGGCAGAATCATAAATGCTGGCGCCATCTATCGGGTCTGTTCCGCCGGCCATATAATGTATGCCGCAAAGCGGGCCATAATGACGGGGATCCGTTTTTCCGTATATCTTTTCCAATGCACCATCTATGGAAAACCATCCAACAGCGTCTTCCTCTCTGAACTGTTGTTTATATTCTTCGGGAGTCATAAGCATACCAGGTTAAAACAATTAAACAACGCCAATATAAGCCAACTTGTGAAAAAAGCCATGCTTTACACCGCTTTTAAGACAGGAAAACCGGTTTGTCGGAATCGCCCTGCAATTTGACATTTTTGCACCCATCCCGGTTATTTGTTTTAATGTAGGTTTACATCATCAAAATTAAGTGTTGCATGAAACGCATGTCCATTATTGTTTTTTTATTAATCCTGACACATTTCCAGATGAATGCACAACACCCATCCACAGGCCGTTATGCAACGGTGAATGGCTTAAAAATGTATTATGAGATCCATGGCAATGGCGCCCCGCTGGTGTTGCTGCATGGCGGTGGATCCACCATTGTTTCTACCTACGGCGCCATTTTGCCGGAGCTGGAAAAAACGCAGCAGGTAATTGCCATAGAACTGCAGGCGCATGGTCATACCCCGGATATTGACCGGCCCCTGAGCTTTGAGCAGGATGCCGATGATGTAGCAGCGCTGCTCGCGCAATTGCATATTGCCAAAGCAAACATTATGGGCTTTAGCAACGGGGCTACTACGGCGCTGCAAATGGCGATCCGGCACCCGGAGCTGGTGAATAAGCTGGTGCTGGCTTCTGCACTCTACAAGCGCAACGGCACACCGCCAGGTTTCTTCGATGGTTTCAATAGCGCAACTATCGACCAGGTACCTCCGCAATTAAAAACAGCCTACTTAGCCGCCAACCCCGATCCCAAAGGATTTGAAGCCATGTTCCGCCGCGATGTGGCAAGGATGAAAAACTTTAAGGACATCAGCGATGAAGCCATAAAAGGTATACAGGCGCCGGCACTCGTGATTAGTGGTTATACAGATGTGATCCTGCCGGAACACTCGCTGTTGCTGGCCCGTACATTATCACATGCGCAGGTGGCTATCCTGCCGGGAGGCCATGGAGATTACATAGGAGAAGTGTGCGCGCCTGATAAGCAAAGTGTATTACCTGCTTTGGTAACAGCCATGATCATTCAATTCCTGAAAGCGCCATAGCGGCAATTTATTCCATCATACGTAATTGTGCGGACGGGGTGAGGTAAGGATAAAACATACCTGCAATAACTTTACTGTAATGCTTTATGGCATTGCCTCCCCTCAGCCGCCCCGTTAACTCATTATTCGACAGCCAAAAATCGCCCACAATAAATATCTGCGTTACCAGCATTTCCCAAACACTTTCCGGCAAATCGTCCCGGAACACCCCATCTGCTTTCAGCTGCCTGAAAATAGTAAAGAACTCCGTTGTGCGGCGCTGGGTTAATGCGTAATAATCCTTCCTGATCGACGGCACCCGCAGGCTGATTTCCACAAAATGTAAAAATATAAACCTGTACTTGTATGCCAGCTCCAGCGAACGAACGGAAAAATCACTCAGTATATTCAAGGTAACAGGGTTCACCAACTCCAGTTCAGACACCAACGTATCAAAATCTGCAGCCAGGTATTCATAGAGTGTTTTTATGATCTCATCTGTTTGCCTGAAATGATAATGCAGATTACCCGGGCTGATGCCCATTTTTGCCGCAATATGCCTGCTGGTGATGGCATTCACGCCCTGGCTGTTATAAAGCTCCAACGCCGTTTTGAGAATAGTTGTCCTCGTATCCATTCCCAAATTTAGAACAATTGATCTAAATAAAATAATAATAATTAGGTCATTTGTTCTAAATAAATTAGTACATTTGTTCTAAATACAGATGATATGAATAATGAATCGTATGATCAGCAGGAGGAAAATCAACCCATATGGAAAAGACTAAGGAGCAGTATGTTCCCGGTTAAACCAACCGATCCCGTACCCTTAAAATTGCTGAAGAACAGCGGTTTTTACCTGTTTGCAGTAATGGCATTACTGGTAACGCTGCTGCTGGGAGGCGCTATAATGTTCGTGTTATAAAATGAAGCGTTTATTTGATCCCTTGTTTCTTACTTACTGCGGACTATGGGGTATGATCCGCCTCTTCAGGTATATACATCTGCCGGTTCCCCTGCTGAACGGATACCTTACCGATTTCATAGCAGTACCGGCCATGGCACATGTAGCCCTTACCTTTACACGCCGGTATATTGTACGCAATGAATACTACACTTATCCCCTGTATTACTTATTGTTTATGGCCTTTTATATGGCTGTTGTTTTTGAGTGGGTAATGCCGCGGGTATCCACCGTTTACACCAGCGATGTGTGGGATGTGGCGGTATACTTTGGAGGGGCATTGTTTTATTATTATGTGCACAGGAAGCGAACTTATATTAAGCATAAAGCCCATCACTTTAACGCAATACACCCCGCTATTACCAACCCTACCGTAGCCACCGCCGCTACCGTGCGCAGCGTATTTAACCGGTTCCACCGCTGCTCAAAAGCAGCCCTGTATCCCGCCAGCTCAGCCTCGCCGGCAGCCGTAAGATCCGCTTTGTCCAACGCATTATTGAGCGGCACATTACCGCCTATCGTCACCCCGAAAACACCTACGAAATAAATAAAAACAGCTCCCAGCAAACACCAGCTGCCAGGCGATACCGCATAACTGAAATACGCCCAGGTACAAACAGGCAGCAATACCACTGAACCCAGAAAAGAAGAGAAAAATACAGGATTGAGAATAG
>NZ_DATMTE010000554.1:0-2878 GCF_035564935.1 Chitinophaga sp.
CCATTGAGCTGATTGATTACCATCAGAAATGCCCGTTACAAAGCTGAAATTCTATGATATAGTAAAACTATTTATGCGTTTGTTTTGTTATATCAGAAAATTTATAAAATGTCCAGATTTTTCCCGGTAGCCACTGCGCTGGTTCTTAGCATCACAGGTCTCCTTGCCTGCCACACATCTCCGGAAGAAAAGCCGGCGGCCGACAGCTCCGCTGCTATTGCGCCGGCCCCCGATCCTCATGAACTGGGATACCGCGACCAGCAAAGGATTGAAAAAGTAATATATGGTTTTTGTGAACATTTCGACAACGGCGACCTGGCCAAATGCGTGGAGTTTATGGATGATAATATCCGCGGGGAAATTGACGGCGTGAAACTGAGGGGGAAACAGAACTGGACCGCCAAAATAGACTCGCTTTTACTTAGTACCCGTAACAGTCATTTCCTGTCCAGGCACCTCATTTCCAATATGCAGTTTTCCCAGGGCGCAAATGATACTGTGCGGGTAAGCATGTATGCCAGTAATCTTTGGACAGACCTTACCAACGGGCAGATCCAGCTGATGTCGGTGGGTTATTACAAAGGGAAGGTAGTGAAGAAAGATGGAAAATGGCTGATCGCTGTATTAAATTCATTGCCCGACAGCAGGTTCGTGAAGAAATTTTACCAGGATGTTCCTGGTGGTAATGAAGAATTGAAATAAGAAAGGTGTTATCGTAATAAAAATGGTGAAGGAATATGTCCTTCACCATTTTCATTTTATTTGGCCGGTACGTTGCCGGTGATGTTACCGGGGACCGCCTGGTAGCTGTCGAAATTCAGCGAAGCAGACGCCCTTCCTGAGGAGAGGGTACGCAGCACTGTTATATACCCGAATAGTTCGGATAAGGGTACCAGGGCAGTGATGGTTTGCACGGGTCCATCCATTTCTATGTGCCTGATCACACCACGCCGCCTGTTCAGATCGCCGGTTAAGGCGCCGGTAAATTCTTCCGGCATGGTAACCGTTACTTTCATCCAGGGCTCCAGCAGGCGGGGAGCCGCTTTCGCGGCCACGCTTTTGAAACCAATGATAGCGGCGTGTTCAAAATCCAGCGCATGGGAGTCGTTGCTGTGTACGGAACCATCGAGCAGTCGCACCCGCATGGACTTCACCGGGTAACCAGCCAGTGCGCCATTGTGCATGGCCGACTCAAAGCCTTTGCTGATCGAGGGGATGAACTCTTTTGGAATAGCACCGCCCCTGATTTCGTTGATAAACTCCAAACCTGTTGCCTGTTCATCGCCCGGTGATAATTCAAACTGTATGTCGGCAAAGTTGCCGGAGCCGCCATTTTGTTTTTTATACACTTCACGATGGGTAACCGCCTGCGTAAATATTTCCTTGTACGCAATCTGCGGCTGCCCTTTGTTGATGTCCAGGTGGTATTGTGTGGCCAGTTTTTCCAGCACCACTTCCAGGTGGAGTTCACCCATGCCTTTGAGGATCGTTTGGCCGGTAGCGTTATCCACGGTTACCGTGAGGGTTGGATCCTCTTCCAGCAGCCTGTTCAGTGCATCGCCCAGTTTGTCGTTGTCTTTCGCCGATTTAGCTTCAATCGCATAACCGATCATCGGTTCGGGGAAGCTGATTTGTTCCAGCAGCACCGGGTGATCCGGATGGGAAAGAGAATCGCCTGTTTTTACGTCTTTCAGCCCGGCTACTGCGCCGATGTCGCCGGCGCCTATTGCATCCACGGTTTCATACTTATCAGACATGATCCTCATCAGGCGGCTGATCCTTACTTTACGGCCGGTACGGCTGTTCCATATGGTATCGCCGTTGTGCAATACGCCTGCGTATACGCGTACTAACGTTAACCTGCCTACGTAGTCATCGGTGATGATCTTAAAGGCAAGGGCAGCCAGCGGCGCGTTTTCGCTAACGGGGATCATTACATCCGCATCCGTTTCAGCGTTGACGGCTTTTACATCGCCAATATCCGAAGGAGCCGGCAGGTAGGTGGCTACTGCATCGAGCAGCGGCTGAATGCCTTTATTCTTATAGGCAGCGCCGGCCAGTACGGGAACGGCTTCCATACGGATGGTAGCACTACGCAGCGCGGTGTAAATATCCTGCGGAAGGATGCTTCCGGGATCAGTGGCGTATTTATCCAATAACGCTTCATCCAGCAGCGATAATTCATCCAGCAAATAATTGCGCGCTTCCTGTGCTTCATTCAGTAAGGCAGCTGGTATTTCCAGTGTTTCATATGTTTTACCGTCGGCGGTATTCCATACAAGCGCTTTCATGGTAACGAGGTCTATTACACCGCTGAAATCATCTTCTGCACCGATAGGCAATTGCACTGGCAGTGCATTGGCGTTTAGCCGTTGGCGTATATCGTTCACAACGCGCCGGAAATCAGCACCCTGCCGGTCCATTTTATTGATGAATGCAATGCGTGGAATATGATAGCGATCCGCCTGATGCCATACTGTTTCCGACTGCGGCTGTACACCGGAGCGGGCGCAGAATACGGCTACAGCACCGTCGAGCACCCGCAGGGAGCGTTCTACTTCCGCAGTGAAATCAACGTGGCCGGGTGTGTCAATGATGTTGATCTGCCAGGTATTATCCTGGTGTTTCCAGTAGGTAGTGATAGCTGCAGAAGAAATGGTGATACCTCTTTTTTCTTCCTGTGGATCACTGTCCATTACGGTGTTACCGTCGTCTACATTACCCAGTTTATGTGTAAAGCCGGTGAAGTAAAGCATGCGTTCAGTAAGGGTTGTTTTACCTGCATCGACATGTGCCATGATACCTATATTTCTAAAATCCGCTAAGCGTTTCATATTTTCTTATTTAAAAAGGAATTAAAAAAAGGCCGCTCACCTGG